>CAZRFO010000001.1:0-21684 GCA_964599515.1 uncultured Eggerthellaceae bacterium
ATGGCCCTTGATTGCACATTGCCAATAAAGTGCCAATTAGCCTGCGAAAGCTGAGGTTGCTTTTCTTCTATGCAGACTGGTCTGTTTTCTCCAAAATCAAGAGCTCCAGCATCAAACGCTTCCTTGATTTCAGGCATGCCAACCGTTTTTGATACGGCAATGAGCGTCACATCTTTTGGGTTTCGTCCGCAGGCACGTGCACACGCATCTAATTCTTTGCGAAGTGCTTTATATCTTTCTGCAACAGACATTATTTATTCCTTCCTTATAGCAAATGCGCCGTGACGTCCAGTTGTTCCGCCGCTTGCTCTATATGAGAAAAATTCATCCTCTGAACACGCAGTGCATATTCCGCTATCGCAAATGCGCGCCTCATCTGCACCAGCATTGCACGCATCAAGTGCGACAACTCGCGGCAAGTCTACATGTCTATAGTTTGGTACACTCAATTTACCAAAACGTTCTTCAAACTGCGCTGCAATTTCTTCGCTTACTTCAAAACATTCTTTATGAATACAAGGTCCAACATAGATGTTGCATTTCGCACGCACGTCCTCTTCCGCCCGCCCGCAAATGCGAGCGTCGTTTTTTGACAACTCGTAAAGCGCCTTGCTTGTAATTCCAGCAATAGCACCACGCCAACCAGCATGAACAACAGCAAAATTTCCTGTTGGAGAAACAATAATAACTGGTACGCAATCTGCAAAACAAAGCATTGCTGCCACTTGCGGCACGCAAACTATAATGCCATCTGCACCAGCTGCAAGCTTGTCTTTGATGGCATCAATATGTTCACGCATAGCGTTTTCTACAGTCGCGAGTTCTGTACCATGTACCTGGTTTGGAACAAGAAGCGTAGCATCTTTAAAGCCAACAGCACTCATGAGGCGCATTCTATTATCCTGAACACACGCAATATCATCGCCAACATGGCTCCCAAGATTAAGCGAGTCAAAAGGTGTGCCGCTTGCACCACCACTACGTTTTGTGAACCCCATATAAACGCCAACAGACGACGCAAGTGCATCGTCTGTTATAAATGAAATTGAGCCTTTTGTTTTAGCTTCAAGCTTTGGAAGTGGCAAAGGTTTTAGCAAAGCCACACGTCTCACCCCTTATCGCTGGCGACGCAAGAAGTCTGGAATGTAGTCTTCGTCTGCAAAACGTGAAGTTGAAGGCGATGTAAAGCTACCAACATTTGACTGTGGTTGCGGTGACGTACGAATATCCAAAGGTTGATATGTGGACTGGTAATTGCTACTACTGTTGTTGCTGCTTGTTTGCGGACGACCAAAGTCAATCGCAGGTTGAGCAGCACCGGCTTTGAATCCTGTTGCAATAACAGTAATGCGAATTTGATCACCCATAGAGTCATCAACAATCTGACCATAGATGATGTTTGCGTTTTCGTCTGCGCAAGCTTCAACTGTACGAGCAGCTTCGTCAACTTCCATTAAGGTCAAATCTGGGCCACCAGCAATACTGAACAAAACGCGCGTTGCACCAGCAATAGAAGCTTCAAGCAAGCTAGAGTTTGTAGCTTGTTGTGCAGCTTCAAGTGCACGGTTTTCTCCAGAAGCAATGCCAATGCCCATCATTGCTGTACCAGCATCTTTCATGACGGAGCGAATGTCTGCAAAGTCAAGGTTAATCAAACCAGGAATAGTAATAAGGTCTGTTACACCTTGAATACCTTGGCGCAAAGTATCATCTGCAATGCGGAAAGCATCAATCATGCTTGTCTTTTTATCTACAATTTCAAGAAGTCTGTCGTTTGGAATAACAATGAGCGTGTCAACTTTTTGCGAAAGTAAGTCAATGCCTTGCTCTGCTTGATTGCGACGGACCCTTCCCTCAAACGAAAACGGCTTTGTAACAATGCCAACTGTTAGCGCGCCAACTTCATCACGTGCAATTTCAGCGATAATAGGTGCTGCGCCAGTACCGGTTCCGCCGCCTTCGCCCGCTGTAACAAATACCATGTCTGCATCGTTTAAGATCTCGCGAATTTTATCACGGCTTTCTTCTGCAGCTTGGCAACCAACCTGAGGGTTAGCGCCAGCGCCAAGACCACGTGTAAGTTCTTCACCAATATGAATAGTTTGGTCTGCATCAGACATCATCAATGCTTGACGGTCGGTATTAACGGCAATAAATTCTACGCCTCTAACTCCAGCTTCAACCATACGATTAACTGCATTAGTGCCGCCGCCACCAACACCAACAACCTTAATAACTGCTAAATGTTCTGTGCTTGTTTGATCTGTCATTCTTTCCTCCGCATGCGCGAGTTAGTATTAAACACAATATGATGTATGCCAAACAGTGCGCACACATACAAACTGGTATTTTACACGAATAGAACCTGTTTGCAATAAAAGACCAGAAAACTAACCTTAAAACCGCACGCGCGTGGCTTTATTGTGCACACAACGCAACTCTATGTGCTAGCGAAAGGCCTTCACAAATAACAAGTATTATCATTATTCCTTCAAACAGAAATTCAAAGTTTGCGTTTGCGTTTGAGCATCACGCAAGACAACACGCACACGCTGGCCAAGCTTGAATTCTTTTCCTGTATCTTGCCCAGTAAGTTTTTTATGCGCTGCATCAAATGAAAAATACTCATTCCCCAGTGTGCGAAGAGCAATCAAACCCTCTGCCGTATTTTCCAGTTTTACATAAATACCATAGCGTGCAACACCAGAAATGTACGCGTCAAATTCATTTCCTATGAATTGTTGCATGTATTCAATTAGTTTGTATTCTTGGGATTCAAATGCTGCAAGTTGCGCAATACGCTCCATGTTTGACGAATGTTCTGCTAGCCAAGTTAATTCTTTTGTCTCTTTTACGCGCGCGCGAACTTGCGCCTGCGTAATGCTCTTGCGTTCTTCCGCTAAATAATACGTTAGCATTCTATGAACAATAAGGTCTGGATAACGGCGAATTGGGCTTGTGAAATGCAAGTATGCCTTGCTAGCTAAACCATAATGGTCCCCAGCGAACGGCTTATATACAGCCTTTGTCATAGCGCGAACAATTAACGCATTCACAAGAGACTCTTCTAGCCTTCCACTAGATTCGCGCAAAACTGCCTGAATTTCTGAGTGTTTTCCAGCAACAAAAGCAGCTCTGTCAATACGTTGCCACCATGGAAATTCTTCAAATTGCAATGCAAGGTCTGCTAGATCTTGAGAAAGCGGAGCATCGTGGACACGAAACACACCTGGTATTCCGCGCTCTATTAGAAATTTTGCAACGCATTCGTTTGCTAAAATCATCGCTTCTTCAACAATGCGCGTTGCGCGCGTTTTTGTACGCAGCTCAACACCTTGCGGCTTACCATCTGCATCTAGTTGCACTTTTGCTTCAGGGTTTTCAAATTCAAAACCACCTTTTAGTGCGCGAGCAGACGTAAGTTTTGATGCAATATCATCAAGTGCAGCAAGTTTTTCTTGCAGCAAAGCTAGATTGTCTTGCTGTAAGCCTTCAATACGCACATCACTATCGCCTTGCAAAAGCTGCAATGCCTGCTCATATGTAAGCCGCGCCGAAGACTTAATAAGCGCATGCGTGATATTGTTGCCAAGTACTTGCGCGTGTTCATTTAGATATATATCTACAGTCATGGTACGGCGCGTGGAATTTGGCCGCAAGGAACAAAGGTCATTTGATAGAGTTTCTGGAAGCATTGGAATAACTCGGTCTACCAAATAAACACTTGTCGCACGGCGTCTGGCGTCAATGTCAATTGAAGAATCCCATGGCACATAATGCGAAACATCGGCAATGTGTACGCCAAGCCGCCAAGCAAATTTCACGTCGCGCATATGCTCTGGCAACTCGCTGCTTGGAATTTCATTTGCTGAAACAATTGACAAAGCATCGTCAAAATCTTTTGCATCGTGAGGGTCTATAGTAAAGACAAATCTGTTTCTATAGTCTGCATAGCCATTCAAAAGGGCTTCATCTTCATCTAGCTTTGCCTGCGCTGCTTCGCATAAAGACGCACTACTAAAACACGTTTCTAAATGATGCCTTTCAATTAGCGCATCTAGCGTTGCAAAATTAGCTTCTTTGGTGTCTAAGATTTCTTCTATAACGCCAGTTGCAGCCTCCCTTTTGTTAGGGAAATTTGTAATGCGAACACGCACTATTGCACCATCAGGAATACTAGGTGCATCTGCAAGCCGTGTAAAAATATCGTGCTGCAAATGATAATCAAGAGGGACAACTACGCCAAATGGCTCTGCTATTTCATACCTGCCAACAACGCAAGTATGTGCACGTTCTAGCACGCGAACTATACGAGCTGCTGGCGCTGCTTGCGCGGCACAAGCAGAAGTGTTTCCTTCTTCACCGGAAACAGCGCACTCGTGCTTTCTTTCATTACGTTGTCCAAGTGGAACAAGCTCTACGAAATCACCATCAAAGGCGCCGTTCATACGTGACCCGGGGATGAAGAATTCACCAACCGGCGTTTTTACAAAACCGTAACCGCCCGCATAAACGCTAAGTGTTCCTGCGGGGTTGGATTTATTTGTCCTGCGTGCACGTGATTGTTTTCGCGCCATAGTTTAACTTTGAACAAGCGATTCGGCTGTTTCTATTGCAAGATCTTTTTGGGAGTCGGTTTCGTCAGAATTGCTTATATGTATATCTGGAGTAACGCCAGAACCATCAAGTTCATGACCAAGCGGGCTAATATATCTTGCTGCCGTGTAACGAAGAGCTCCACCAAAAGAAAGTTCACGTACAACTTGTACAGAACCTTTTCCAAGGCTTGTTACGCCAATAAGCTTTGCGCGCGAAGAATCTTGAAGCGCTGCCGCTAGAACTTCTGCCGCAGCAGATGTGCTATCGTTGATAAGCACAACAAGCGGAGCTTGAGTGACAGGAGTTCCAGATGCAGAACGTGTTGTGAGTTCACTTGCAGTTTGAATTTGTACAACAACACCGCTTGTCATAAACAAACTTGCTATGTCTACTGCCTGCGACAAATATCCGCCAGGACAATCGCGCAAATCAAGCACAAACGCTTTTGCTCCGTTTGATTCCAAATCTGCAATTGTATCCGCAACAAGGTCTGCAGAATTCATGGTGAATTGCTTTATAGAAATGTACCCAACTTCGCCACTAAGTTCTGAAGAAACATTTGTCTCATGCGTACTTGAACAAACAATTGTAGTTGTGAATTCTTCTCCACCTTGAGAATCTACCCCAGCACTTCTGCGCCAGGTTATTACGGTTTCGCTTCCTTCTTCGCGAGACAACGTATTTGCAACTTCTGTTGCTGTCCAAGATTCAACATTGTTGCCGTCTATTCCAACAACAATATCGTTTTGCATAACACCAGCTGCGGCGGCTGGACCATTTTCAAACACGTCAATTGCATAAACATTGCCGTTATATTCTGAAAACAGCACACCAATTCCTGCATAACTATTTGAGGCAGCCTCACTTACATAATTACGATAACGAGTTTCATCAAAATATGTAAGGTAAGGGTCGTTTACAGAAGATGCAAAAGAGCCAATAACCGTAGATGTTAGCGTAGATAAGTCATACGAATTTAAACTTTCAGAAGAAAGTAGGCTTTCAACTTCTGCTACCCTTGCTGAAATAGAATCGTATGATTTATCTGCAGAAGGCGCCGCTTGCCCGTTAGTTGCAGACGCATGTTGGTCCATCCCAACAAGCGACATAACAGTACTGCTGCCACGCAAAACAAAACCAAGACAAAACGCAACTACAATTGCGATAAAAACCGAACAAACCCTTGCAATGTGCAAGGATTTGTTACGTTCTTTGGTATTAGTTATTTGCGCTTTCGCATTTAGGTGCTTTGGCATTGCATCCTCTTAAAACTCGTGGAACTTTTTATTTCGCTTGTGCCACATTAAACTTTCAGGTAACGGCGCATAGAAACAGCAGATCCAACCAAACCAATAAGCAAGCCAGCAATAAGCAATATTAGATAAATCATCAAGAATGTCTGAATACCAACAGCCGGAAGCCATGCAAAAGTATTTGAAAGCTGCGTCAATGCAAAATTGCGAACCAATTCCAATCCTAGTATTGAAAACGCAACACCTATGATTGAGTGCAAAACAGCTTCCATCAAAAATGGCCCGCGGATAAAACCATTTGAAGCCCCAACAAGGCGCATAATTGAAATTTCTTTCCTACGTGCAAGAATTGCAAGGCGAATTGTATTGTTAATGAAAATCAAAGCTACAACAATTAACAATATGATAAGAGCAATGCCAATGTAGCGCACATATTGAATAACATCAAGAAGCTGCTCAACTGTCTTTTGCCCATATTTTATGGAGTCAGATGGAGCATCTGGGGTTTTACAAATAGTTTTGAAGGTGGTGCTGTTTTCAATTTCACCTGCAACTTGCGAAACCAGTTCTGCATCTGTAAGCTCAATGTCTAAAGAAGCAGGCAACGGGTTTTGTCCATCTAGCTGGTCCACAATTTCTGGGTTTGAAGTCATTGAATTACGGAAATCTTCTAACGCTTGGTCTTTGGTTGTAGTTGTAACAGAAGCCACACCTTCCATACTACTAATTTCATTTGCCAAAGAATTTGCTTGTGACGAATTGATGCCGTAATCGTCTGAAATGTAAATAGTGATTGAAATTTCGCTTTCAACCTGCTTAACAATATTGCTTACCATTGCTGCACCAATCAAAAATACACCAATGATAAAAAGTGATAGAAATATTGTTACAATCGAGCCAAACGCAGTTGAAAAATTGCGCTTAAAACCAATAAAAGACTCGCGTATAAAGTAAGCTAAACTATGCATCGAAACCGTACACACCCCTATCTTGGTCACGCGTGAGTTTGCCGCGGTCAAGAGCAATAACACGTCTGCGCATGTTATCTACCATTTCGCGGTCGTGCGTGGCTACTAACACCGTTGTGCCTGTACGATTAATGCGTTCAAGCAAATCCATAATGCCACGTGATGTTTGTGGGTCTAGGTTACCTGTAGGTTCGTCACATATAAGCATTGGTGGTCTGTTTACAATAGCACGCGCAATAGATACACGTTGTTGTTCGCCACCAGAAAGCTGGTCTGGCATTTTGTCTAGTTTATCCTGCAAACCTACAAGGCGAAGAACCTCTGGAACCTGCGTCTTTATAACGTGGCGGCTCTTTCCAATTACTTCTAGAGCAAAAGCAACATTTTCAAACACTGTTTTGTTTGGCAGCAATTTAAAGTCTTGGAAAACGCAACCAATATTTCTACGCAGGTAAGGCACACGCCAATTGCGCATTGTAGAGAGGTCTTCATTTGCAATATAGATATGACCTTCTGTTGGTTTTACTTCGCGTGTAATCATGCGAATAAAAGTGGACTTACCAGAGCCTGAATGCCCAACCAAGAATACAAATTCACCAGCGTAAATGTCTAAACTTACATCATAGAGTGCTGGCTTATTTGGTTGTGCCGCATACACCTTTGTCACATGATCAAAAGTTATAACAGGTGCACCAATATTGCGTTGCGAACTAGGAATTTCAAGTTCTGGTAAAGCTGCACTAAGTTGTGCTGCACTTGACGAGCTTATTGCGTTTGATTGCACGGCCCTATTTTGTGTATGTCGCGCGTGGCTTCTATGCGGCGTTTCTTGCACACCTTCACGCGCTTGTACATTTACATCTTCTGTCACAGATATACTCCGTTCAATTAATACATGCACTGAGACAAGTAAAGATTGTACCAAACCTATTTGCGTTGCATTACATTCTTCACAGCATCAACAATGGCAGCGGCATCTAAGTGGAAATACTTCAACAATTCTTCAAATTCTCCCGATTTTCCAAACGCATCTTTTACTGCAACAAACTCACACGGAGCTGGATTGCGCTGCGCAAGAAGTTCAGATACAGCGCTGCAAAGACCACCGTATACAGAATGTTCTTCTGCAACCACAGCACATCCTGTTTTAGCAACAGAAGCAAGAATTGTTACTTCATCAAGAGGTTTAATGGAAAATGCGTCTATGACTTCAACAGAAATTCCTTGCGCTTCTAAAGTGGAAGCGGCAGCAAGTGCTTCACGAATTTCAACACCGCAAGCTATGATTGTGCAATCTGTTCCTTCGCGCAAAATGTATGATTTGCCCAGTTCAAGCTCACAGCCCTCTTCATACACACAAGGAACTGCTGCTCTTCCCATGCGAACATATACAGGCCCTGGTGTGTTTGCTGCAAGGCGAATTGCTGCGGCTGCTGCAGAATAATCTGCTGGAACTAACACTTTCATGTTTGGAAGTGTGCGCATAAGTGAGACATCTTCTAGCATTTGATGGCTTCCGCCGTCTGGGCCAACAGAAACGCCTGCATGAGTTGGGCAAATTTTTACATTAAGCTTGCTATAGCAAACAGTATTGCGAATTTGGTCATAGGTACGTCCTGTTCCAAATACAGCAAACGAACCAGTGTATGCAATGTTTCCTGTAAGCGACAATCCAGCAGCTACATCTATCATGTTTTGTTCTGCTATGCCGGTGTTGAAAAGCCGTTTTGCGTATTTCTCATTTGCGGCGGCAAATTTCTTGGTTGTTGTAGAACCTGAAAGGTCTGCATCTACTGCAACTACTGGCACGCCTTCATCTGCGAGTTGTGCTAGCGTTGGACCAAAAGCTGCGCGTGTTGCGCGTTTTGTTTGAGCTGTTTTTTCATCTGCAAGTTTAACCATGACGCTCTACCTTCCAGCTTCTTCAAGTTCTGCCAATGCTTGTGCAAGTTGTTCTTCATTTGGAGCAACGCCATGCCAACCAGCCTGATTTTCCATAAACGAAACACCCTTGCCCTTAATTGTATTTGCAATAACGCAATGTGGCTTTTGCACATCAGATGCCTTAAGTGCACTAAGTAGCTCCACAAGCGCATCCGTATCATGACCATCAACATGCACTACATCCCAACCAAACGCATCAAACTTTGCACCTAAGTCTTCTGGGCTACAAACATCTTCAATGCAACCATCAATTTGCAAATGATTGTTATCTATGATTGCTATAAGATTTCCAAGCTTGCGGTGCGCTGCAAACATGGCAGCTTCCCAAACCTGGCCTTCTTCGCATTCTCCGTCACCCAACACTGTAAACACACGTTGTTTGCTTTGCGCAAGTTCAAGTCCGCATGCAATGCCTGCAGAAATTGACAAACCTTGTCCGAGTGAGCCAGTAGAAACTTCAACACCTGGAACTTGATTTGAATCTGGATGCCCTTGCAAGCGAGTTCCAAGTTTGCGAAGCGTTGCAAGTTCCTCAACTGGGAAATATCCAGCATGTGCAAGCGTTGCATAAAGAGCAGGCGCCGCATGACCCTTCGCCAAAATAAAATAATCACGAGTTTCTAGTTTTGGATTTTTTGGATCATACTCAAGAACGCCACCAAAATAAAGAGCACAAAGTATATCTGCACACGAAAGCGAACCGCCAGGGTGACCACTTCCCGCCTTGGATATCATAGTAACTATGTCTTTGCGAATTTCTGTTGCTTGTGCATCTAGTTTTTGACTCATTGAGAAACCCTCCACTTATGAAAGCCAATTACAAACTCGTCTAAATCTCCATCTAAAACTGCGTCAACATTTGTTGTTTCCACGCCGCTTCTAACATCTTTTACAAGCTGGTACGGATACAAAACATAATTGCGAATTTGACTACCAAAATCTATATGACGAACATCACCGCGCAATTCGTCAACCTCTGCCTGACGCTTTTCTTTTTCAATGTCGTATAGTTTAGCGCGCAACACGCGGAAAGCTGCTTCCTTATTTTGTAATTGCGACTTTTGGTCTTGACAGGTAACAACAATTCCCGTTGGAACATGAGTAAGCCTAACAGCAGAATCTGTGGTGTTTACGCATTGACCACCTGGACCACTTGATCTGTAAACATCTACGCGCACATCAGCCGGATTTAGGTCTATCTCTACATCATCTGGAAGAACCGGAAGCACCTGCACTGCAGCAAAAGTTGTATGACGTCTGGCCTTCACGTCAGTTGGAGAAATGCGAACAAGCCTGTGCACGCCCATTTCACTTGTTAGCATGCCGTAGGCATTGTGACCTTCTACTTGAAATGTAGCTTTATCTAAACCGATGCCTTCACCTGGGACAACATCTAGTGCGCTTACTTTCCAACCTTTATGTTCTGCATAGCGGCAATACATGCGATAAAGCATTTCTGTCCAGTCCTGCGCCTCTAGTCCACCAGCACCTGGGTTTATAGAAACTATTGTATCTCCCGCATCAAAGCGGCCAGAAAACCATGAATTTACTTCCAAGTTATCTAAGTGCTCATTAAGCGTTGCTAAAGAGTATTCATATTCGCTTTCAAATTGCTCATCTTCCGCAGAAAGCTCTAAGGCTGTTTGAGCGTCATCTGCAAGCTTTTGTGCGCGTTCGTAATCTTCAAGAGTCGACCGAAGAACACTTGCGCGCTTTGAAACTTCCTGAGCATGCGCAGCATTGTCCCAAAAGCTAGGGTCTGCCATGCTTCTTTCTAGGTTTGCAAGTTCAAGGTTTGTACTTTCAATGTGAAGGTACTCGTAGGCATCTTCAATTCGCTTGCGAGCTGCTAAAACATCTTTTTCTTTAAGTGCATCCACTGTTTTTTAATCTTTGCGCGTTCGTATTTTTCTTGACTTAAGCACCGTGACATTTCTTGAATTTTTTACCAGAGCCACACGGGCACGGGTCATTTCTGCCGCAATTTGCGTATGGATCGTTTTTATCTTTTTCGTAAGTCATTGGTTTTGCTTGTTCTTTTGGCGCAGATTGAGGCATGCCTTTTACTGAAGACGCATTGCGCGCAGCTGCTTGTTTGGCTGCAGCCTGTCGTGCAACACTTGGAGCATCTCCATTTATATTTGCCTCTGGCGAAGAATAGCTCATCTTGCGCGCAAGAGGATCTTGTTCTTTTACGGGCTCCGTCTTTACAGTAACTTGCAAACGTAAAAGCGTGCGCAGGTAGTCTTCATACATTGAAGCAGTTAGGCGACCAAATGCCTGGTGAGCCTCTTCCCTGTATTCAGTTAGAGGGTCGCGCTGGCCATAAGCGCGAAGACCAATGCCAGCCTTCAAATAATCCATCTCTTGCAAGTGAGACATCCAACGCGTATCCATGATGCGAAGCATAACTTGGCTTTGTAGCATCTTCATAACTTGTTCGCCAAGCTGCTCTTGCTTGTTTTCGTATGCCTCTTCAACATACTCAACCAAGTCATCCTTCAAGTCTTGCGCGTCGTCAAGCTCTAAAACATTTGCATCAAAATCCTGCAATCCTGTCATATTTGCAGCCCAAAGATTTACGCCGCGAATATTCCAGTCATCAATGCTTGTCTTAGGTGGACAATTTTCATCCACTGCGTCTGAAACTGCATCTTCAATAATGGCTTCAATCTTTGAAGAAAGATCCTTACCATCAAGAATTGCATTGCGCTCTTCATAAATTGCTGCACGTTGCAAGTTCATAACGTCGTCGTATTCCAAAACGTTCTTACGTGCTGCATAGTGAATAGATTCAACGTTGCGCTGTGCAGTTTCAATGGCCTTTGAAACCATGCCGGCTTGTATTGGCTGATCTTCTGGAATTGAAGTCTTCTCCATCATGCGAGCAATGTTGTCCATACGGTCTCCGCCAAACAAACGCATGAGGTCATCTTCAAGTGACAAGTAGAATTGCGTCACGCCTGGGTCACCCTGACGGCCAGAACGGCCACGCAACTGGTTATCAATACGGCGTGATTCATGGCGTTCTGTGCCTATAACAGCCAAACCACCTGCTTCAACAACACGCTCGTGTTCTGCGGCACAAATTTCTTTTGCCTTTGCAAGCGCGCTTGCTCGAGCCTCATCGTTTGCAAAATCTGGGTTTGGATTACCTTCTTCGTCAAATTCTTTTGCCTGTGGGTTTAACCCGCGTTCAAGCAAAACGTCTTCCATGAGCACGTCAGCGTTGCCGCCAAGCAAAATGTCCGTACCACGACCAGCCATGTTTGTTGCAATAGTTACAGCACCAAGACGTCCAGCCTGAGCAACAATATGAGCCTCGCGCTCATGGTTTTTAGCGTTTAAGATTTCGTGCTTGATGCCACGCTTGGAAAGTAAACGGCTTAGGCGCTCTGAGCTTTCAATTGAAACGGTACCAATAAGGCAAGGTTGACCTTTTGCATTGCGGTTTTGAATTTCATCTGCTACAGCATTAAATTTTCCATCAATTGTTCTGTAAACAAGATCGTCTTCGTCCACACGAATAACTGGTTTATTAGGTGGAATAGGAAATACTTGCAAACCATAAATCTTGTTGAATTCTTCGTCTTCTGTCATAGCCGTACCGGTCATGCCAGACAATTTATCGTACATACGGAAGTAATTTTGAAGTGTAATTGTTGCAAGCGTTTGGTTTTCTTCACGTACCTTTACGTGCTCTTTTGCTTCAATTGCCTGGTGCAGACCTTCTGACCAACGTCTGCCTTCCATAATGCGGCCAGTAAATTCATCAACAATTTTTACTTCGCCATCTTTTACGATGTAGTCAATGTCGCGGTGATACAAGAACTGCGCACGCAACGCTTGTTGTAAGTGGTTTGCAAGCTGTGCTGTTGGGTCTGCGTACAAGTCTTCAATTCCAAGTGCTTCTTCAACTTTTGCTAAACCAACTTCTGTTGTAACAATTGTCTTTTTGGCCTCATCCATGTCAAAGTCTTCTTCGGGAATAAGGCTAGGCATGATGCGCGCGAATTTTGCATATGTATCACTTGCTTGTGCGCCAGCACCAGAAATGATGAGAGGAGTACGTGCTTCGTCAATAAGAATGGAGTCAACTTCGTCCACGATGGCAAAAGAATGACCGCGTTGAACTCTCATGTTGGCTCTTGTGACCATGTTGTCACGCAGATAGTCAAAGCCAAATTCAGAGTTTGTACCATACGTTACATCTGCCTTGTATGCAGGAACGCGTTGTGCCGGCATCATGCCAGCTTGAATAAGGCCAACTTCCATGCCTAAAAACTTATAAATCTGACCCATCCATTCGCTGTCGCGACGAGCCAAGTAATCGTTAACAGTAACAATATGAACATTATTACCAGAAAGAGCATTTAAATAACCGGCAAGTGTTGAAACAAGCGTTTTACCTTCACCGGTTTTCATTTCAGCAATTTTGCCTTCGTTAAGAGCCATACCACCTATGAGCTGAACATCAAAGTGGCGCATACTTAGTGTACGTTTGCCAGCCTCTCTTACGCAGGCGAATGCTTCTGGAAGTATGTCTTTATCCTTTGCGCCGTTTTCAATACGTTCACGAAATTGCGCGGTTTTAGCTCGCAGTTCTTCATTACTGAGTTCCGAAATAGACGGTTCAAGTTCGTTGATTTTATTTACATATGCTTGGTATTCTTTAAGTTGTTTGCCTTCGCCAAAGCTTAAAAGTTTCGAGAGAAATCCAGCCATTAATTTGAAACCTTTCCTATGAAGGAGCGCTTGTTTTTCGCGCTTAATCTATGAAACATTAACCCACGTATATTAACATAGGTGCGCGCTAAGTTTTGTAACTAACAGAGTTCCTATACACATTATCTTGTGGCGGGTGGAATGTTGCAAAAAAGCACACGAAACGTGATTCAAAACAACAACGAAAACAGCATAGTAAATATTGGATATACATGATATAGTGGTATTAGCTTTAAACGAGAATATTTGATTGTGAGGACAAACAGCCATGGACACTTACAACCATTTAATAAGCTCAAGAAACAAAATAACTCGCAGAGAATTCGCTGCATTAGCAGCGATTGGTTTATCAAGCATTATTCTTCTTGGAAGCCCAAAAAAGTCTCTCGCGAAAGAATTTAACTCAAACTATAACATTGTTGATGATTTAGGAAGAACGGTGAGCATATCTAACAATATTAGCAGCATCGCTCCAAAAGGGGTACCAGCACAAACAATCCTAACAACCCTCCTACCTAGTTCAATAACAGTTCTTGTTTCCGATATCAGCAAAGATAGACAAGACTACAAAAGCGCAGGTCTTTCGTCTCTTCTTAATCTTCATTGCGTAAATCATCAATTAACAGCAAATGCAATGGAAGAATTGTTAAGCAACAATCATGTCATAATGCCTGATTTAATTATAGATGCCGGACTGCAATACGATGGTCTAGCAGACGAACTGAATTCACTCCAGCATGCCACAGGAATCCAAGTATTCTTTGTAGACATTTCATTTGGAAATCTATCAAAAGCATACGAAACACTTGGTAGACTGTTGAATTGCGAATACAGAGCAAAGCGACTTTCATCATGGATTACATCAGCACATGAAATATCATTTAATGCGTCTAAAACAGAAAAACCAAAAGTGTTTTATGCTCAAGGAGGCGGCGGATTCGCGCTAAAAAGCAGCATTGACGTTCAACTGCAAGCACTTGAACACATTGGTGCAATTCCAGTGCAAGCAGGATATGATTTTGACAAAAAATCGATTTCAATATCAAACTTATGCGATACTGACGTTGACTTTATTTTATTTGATGACACTACATTGCTTTCTCAGCTCAAAGCCGAGGAAGGCGAACTATACGAAACATGGAAAACAGTTCCAGCAATTTCTTCTAAGCGATATCTTGTTTCGCCTGCACTTATGCACAGCTGGTTCGGTTCAGTCGTTCTTGTTCAAACGCTTGGAATACTATGGCTTTCACACACTTTTTGGTTTAACTCATGTGGGTTCAATTTTGTAGATAGGATAATATCATTTTATTCATTGTTCTACGAACTAAATCTTGACATAGCTGATGCATGCAATCTATGCGGTATTTGTATAGACGGAGATAAACAATATGAATAATTATAAACCGTACAAAAAACCAGAAGTTCAGTATTGGCCCGCATCAAAACTTGATTCTATAGAAGCCACCATGTCAGGCGGTGGCGGTTGGGGAATTCAACTTAAATGGGAAGACAATTGGATTGATTATGGATATGAAGGCGATTATTCACTTGTAATTAGCATTGTCGCTGGAGTTATTGCTACAGTGTTAACAAAGAATATGGGCACAACTGCGCAAGTTTCTGCAACAGTCACTTCTGCAATTGCAAGCCAGATTGTAACCAACCAAATTACGGCTATCTACTACGTAAGGCGAGTTCAGCATCTTTATATGCTTGATGGCTACACTTCAGAACAAGCTGTGTGGAGCCTTATTGGCTCCGCTGTTAAAACAGATTTTTACAGCGATGAGAGCCGCTCAAATTATATAGACACAGCTGAATTCAATAATATCCCAACAGAATACGCTTACGCGATCTCATCTTTAAGATGGTAAGGTCTGCAATAATGATATACATTAAAAGCACCATTAGATACATTCTTTCAATGGCTTGTGCAATTGTTGTTTTGGGATTAATGAACAATTCATTTGGTTTTCTAACAAAGTCCTACATATGGTTTATCGTTGTTGTTGGACTTATAGTTTATTTGCTTCTTACGTTTGCCGACAACAAAAAAAATAAGAGATAGCAATGTTTCAAAATACTTGCAAATACAACATAATTCAGCAGCCGTTTATTGGTTGCACAACAGGTATTGCACACATATAACATCGACAAGAAACATGATATTTGATTGTCAAAATATTTCCAGCTGTTTTGAATGCAAAAAAATATCTTGTGCTTTGATGGAACTTCAAAATAAATCGGAAGAAAGTTTAACTTGTTTTTTAATGCGGAACAAATTACGTTTGTTTGCAAAAATGTTTCTGTGCGGCATGGATGATATTAATTTTGACCTCCTTGGAATCAGTGCTCAAATTGATAAAAAAATATCCACTTTTACAGAATTGAACGAATTGGCCAAGGCAGCATCTGATGTTAAATATGCTGTTATAAAAGGGCGATCGTTTGAACAATGTATATATGGCAATGAATGGTTACGAGACAGTGGAGATGTAGATATTTTAGTTGCCATGGAAGACGCCAAAGCACTTCATGATAATTTAATACAATTAGGGTATCTTCAACGAACTGGACCAACAAGCGTCCATGGGCATAATGGCAGAATTCTCGCCGCTGTAGCATCGTCACGCAACCACATAACTTTAATTAAAGAAAACAAACCAGTCCGAAGACACAAAAACGATACTCAATTTATGCCATACATTAAGAAAGGAATGCCAGCTGTAGAAGTTCATGACTCCATAAGAGGTTTATCAGCACCATTTTTGGAAAATCTACTTTCTGACTCGCAAAGTGATTCTCTACGGCTAATAACAAACCCGCTCCTAAACTTTATTTTGCTTATAGCAAATACATATGAAAACTCAGAATCGTTTTATAGCAACTCTTTCGACTACGGAATTGTTTTAAGAGATTATGTTGACCTAGCATTTTTCTTCAAAAGGTATATGCAATCAATTGATTGGAATGAAATTTCAAATTTGATAGAAAAGTATCATCTGGAGCGTAAAGTAAGCATTGTGCTTTCAAATATGAAAGAATTGTTTTGCTATTGCAACATACCGCAATGTTTGCCAATTATTCCAGGAGAAACAGCAAATTGGAATACGTCAATATCGCAAAGAATCACAAATAAAAAAATATCTGAACAATCAGCAATAATTTGTTTAAAGAAATCACTAATAGAAAAAACTAACGATAAATTGTTCATAACTCCTACGGAAACCTTTATTCGAACACAAAATGTAACAGATTGTGGATTCAAAATTGAAACGCATCTAGAAAATCTTTATGCAAAATGGATTATTCCTACAAACATGCTATCTGACAATCTGCTTCTCCAAACATCATTTTTTTCATTGAACGACAATATAGACGATTCATTTTTATCTTATAAGCTTTCTGTAATAATTTCGGACGACGAATATCACGCCTACTGGAGAAAAAGTTCGCGCCTTTTTCAGGCTGGTGCAATAAAGAAAGAAACAGGAATTTCCTTACCTGTTACAGTAGAAAAACAACACAGCATAAGTGTTGTTACAATTTTGCTTGGATGCGATATTTCAAGTTTGATTGAGTATATTATCGATGAAGGCGAAATGGTTGTTGTTCCAGATGTATATCAACACAAATACGCAGACGTTTTCTGGAGCATTACCAAAAATCATACAGAAATTATTGAAGGTGTGTTTTTTAGTCGGGCTGCCATGCTCCTTAAAAACGGAATGACATTATATATTTCAACTGGAAATACTACTGTACGTGTTGAGTTTGATGATTACGAACTTGCTGAACAGCTCATTGGCGCTTTTCCATACGCAAGCACCTATTGGTGCCTTTTCAAACAAGCCTCCATTTCACTTAAAGTCACTAACTATAGTAATCATACGTACGTTGTATCAAAAAATGGCATTGTTATTTCTAGAGAAGTTGACGCAAAAAACGCACTCCGCATTGTAGTTCAGGCAATTTCAGACAATGTTATTTCGCTTGCGAAAAATAACATTATTGCAGCTCACGCTGGAGCTATTACATTTAATGGCGGATTGGTTTTACTCATGGGCTCTTCTGGGTCTGGAAAATCCAGTTTAGCGATTGCCGCGTCTAACAACTATCCACTTTTAAACGATGAATGTATTCTTATAGATAGTTCCACTGGCTATGCTTGGAGCGAAGACATTCCGTTTCTTATCAAGGAGAACAACAGAGATCTTTTGTCAAAGCTAGAAAACAATCACTTCGTGCAAGTAAATGGCGGCGTTCATGGAGCTGGCAGATATTATGCCAGGTCCTGCGTGAATTACGTGCAAAACCCCACGATAAAACAGAAAATACGTGCCATTGTATTTCCTGAATACTTGAATGGCGAGAATACCATGCTTGAAAAGCAATCACTCTCAACGTTAGTTGAACGTATCATGTGCTCTATAATTGGAGAACACACACCATCATTGCTTTTTCGTATGGTTACAAAAATGATTTCATCAAATGGAATAAAGCTAATTAAACTTAAGTACGGAAACGTAGATGAAGCATCGCTGCTACTAAGTCAATTTTTGGATGATGAATATGAAATATATACTTAGCGAAAACGTATCACTTGAAAATGTCGATGGCTCAATTGTGTTAATTGATTTAGAAGGCAATGCAACCGTTTTAAACGAAACAGCATCTTTTATGGTAGAAGCATTATTAACACATGGAAACAACGCGCTCGGGTATTTAGCGGAAAATTACGATGTGTCAGCAGAAACATTAACAGCAGACTTCGAAGACACAATGGATACTTTATGCGATTACGGAATGATGAAAAAGGACTAACCAGTGATAAATTCCGAACCGTATGTAGTAAAAGCAATTCTTAATAAAAATGGCTACATAGATGTACATCTCAGGGGACATTGCATGGAACCATTTCTTGTTAACGGTGACGTTGTCAGAATAAAAGCAATAGATTCAAGCCAAATAATTCCAGGAAATCTATGCCTGATTAAACTAGACAACGAAACGCTAGCTATACATCGCGTCATACAAATAAAAAACGACATGTTTGTTACAAAAGGAGATTACTCTGGGTTTGCTGAAAAATGTTACGCAGATCAAATGCTTGGAATTACGTACAGCGTAAAACTGAATAGTTGCAACAGTTGGTGTTCATATGACTCTGCATCATTTCAAGCACGATTGTCTGCATTTTTGTCAGCAAAACTAGTAAAAGACAAGGAAACAAAATTTCATGATTTGAAACATAAAAACTGTAAAAAACTGGCTTACAAATGGGGGCTGCATTGTCGTAAAAAACTACTCTGCATCCCCCAGCAAATAGTCTAATATCATAAAAACGTTAAGCCATTGTAGCGTTGCCATCCAAATGGCGCTACGTTACCATTTCTCATCCAGAATGCTTTCGTAAAGGCGTTGTGTTCGTATACTTGGGTCTATGCCAAGTTCTTCGGAAAGCATCTTTTTACATTGAAAGAAAGTATTAAGGGCACTTGAGCGCTGACCTGCAGCAATCTGTGCGCGCATCAAGGTTTCATATGCATCTTCACGCAGGGTGTCACGGGAAAGTGCTTCGCGTGCAAACCACATAGCACTAATTGGCTCGCCTGAATCTGAAAGACGTGCAGCAGCGGAAGTGAGCGCATCTGTCATGAGTAAACTGTATTGGTTTCTCCAGCGAATTATTTCCTTGTTTGTGTTTTCAGAAGGCATAATTTCTCCAACGAAATGAGAGCTAAAGCGGTCAAGGATTTGCGACCAAGAAGACATGTCAATAATCCCAAATTGAAGTTCTTTACAATCACGATTAATTTCTTGAACGTCGCTTTCAACATAGCGTGGATCAAATTGATAGCTATCTTGTGAGCTAAGCAAATAAGGACAGCTGCCATCTTTGGCTTTTAGGATTTTACGCAGCTGCGACCAAAGATTGTACAAATTCCGTTTTGCGCTTTGCTCGTTTGCAGAAGGCCAAAGACTAGCAGAAATAAATTCACGCGGAAGCTCATGACCCAAATTAAGAGCAAGCAACGCAATGAAAGACTTCAGTTTCTTTCTCATGTTTTCTGTGCTTAGCATCTCGCCCTGCGCCGCGCCCTGCGAAAAGCTAAGCTCTAAACCACCAAGCAAACGTATATGCAAACGTGGAATCTCTGTTTGTGCATACGTTATTGTTCCTGGCTTAGAATTTTCCTGTTGCGGGGTAAGGTATCGTACGCACAAATCTGCAACATATGAGTATTCTTCATTGGAACATAACCCAGCTATATAGCTTGCAAGCAAATTGTCTTTAGCTTTGATGTATTCCAATGACTCAAAATGTCTTGCAGCAAGCAAAGCAGAAAGCAAATACGCGGTTGTATTTGTACCACGGTTTCTCCAGGCGCATAAAACATCTAGCGCAACATCTTCGTCTTTTTTGAGCATATAGATAAACGCGCTAAGTGGGCGCCAGAAAAGATTCCAACTATCAAACGCGTCAACACACGCAAGCACACCACGCTCAACTTGCCAATCATTTGAAGAACCTTCAAGCGCTTCTAGTGTTTCAAACGCACACGAACGCGCAGCTTCAGACAAACCAAAAACGCTTCCAAAAGCAGCAGACAATGTACGCACATCCATTGCATTATTTTCATTTTGCGCTATCTGCAGCAGCTTTTGATATGCAGTTTCACTTTCACCAATAATGCAATCTGCAATTAGTTTTTGAACAACAACGCGCAACGGCATTTTGCAAGCAGATTCTTCTAATTGCGAAAAAAGCGTCATGATGCTTTCTATTTGACCAGCAAATATAAAAGGAAAAAGCTCACTTTCAAACCAAAACACCTGGTCTTCTTCTTGTAAAAATGCAAATACTAGTTGTGCTGCCCGTTTAAAATTACCTTTCAATTTCGCTGTTTGAACTGCGCGCTGCACAAATTCTTCAAGCTCAAAAGAAGGAACTGAACATTCGCATGCATAAAGTTTTCTAAGAAATATTTGAATGAGAATTTCTGCGGGCACGTCAAGGCATTCAAAGGTGCTATTCTTTTGATTGATTCCTAGAAAAAGATACGGCAAGAGAAATTCTGTACAGTCTTGCGAACAGTCTTCCTGCAAAAGCGAAAGCACATCATCTATGGTTCCCTTTTGAAGAAGAAACATACCAAACGCAAGCAAAAATGCTTCTGGGCCTAATTCTTCTTCAGAAAAACTTTCTAGCATTGCATAAACATCTTGTTCTTCTCCCCAGAAAACGCACGGAATGCGCAGTGCATAGTTTGCTGGCTCTGGAGATACCTTCTTGTTTGAAAACGCGCTAAATTGTTTGGCTTCTGCGTTACGCACAAGAAAATCACTGGAAGAAATTACTAATCTGTCAAGTTGATAGCGCTCACATAAATTTTTTGACGGAGTAGCGCACACAAGAACTTCTATATTATGTGCAAGTAGATCATCTATTGCATTAGAAAAAAGCGAACTTCGCTCTTCGTCAAGAAATGGCAAATCATCAAACACGCAAAGCTTGGCATCCGCATCTAGGCACATAATTTCGCCAGCTAGCGTAGCTGCATCCAAATCTCTCAAGAAGCAAGGATTTTGACAATCGAACCAAAACACATGCCTAAACGAAAAAATCAATTCTGCATACTGCAAAGCAAGATTAGTTTTGCCAAACCCTTGCGGGGCAACCAAAAATCTTGCAACGATACGTTCTTTCATCAGGCGCGTAACATGGGATTGTCTAAACACACTGCGCGACACAACAACGCCTTTTGGATGGTTACCTCTGCAAGCAGAATTTGAAATATAGTCAGACATAGTAGCTCCTTACGAAATACACTGCGCAATACATAAGGTAACTGCTAAATTGAAAAGCGCAACTAAAAAAAGTTGCGCAACTTTTTTTCATGTTATTTACATGGGTTGTTTGTGCATTTGCCAAGCCGAGCGATGTTTTTACGCTCGCGTCCGTGTTGGCATTCGCACGCAGGCGCACTCACGTTCTGAACAAAATGACGTAACATCGCGCTTGAAGTGCCGGTGTTTCGCCGTACTTGCGTGGCGTATTAGCGCGCAGGCTTCCTATCGGAAAAACGCGTAATACACAATTGCTACCACTATTAGTACAACAGCAGCAATTATCACAATCTTTTGCGCAACTGGCATAGGCTCTTCACCTGTGTATACCTTCTTTTTTG
>CAZRFO010000001.1:21784-25155 GCA_964599515.1 uncultured Eggerthellaceae bacterium
GCTGTTGCGCTACATCATCAAAACTTTCCTGCACCTGTTGCTCTTTTTGTGCAACATAGCCTGCCTCTATTACGGTTTCTTCTTCGTCTTCGCCAATAAGAATATGTGAAAAGCCAGTTTCCTGTTCCATTTTTGTTGCTCCTTAATTCACTCTTACGTCTGTGTTTACACCTACTAATTAAAACGCAACAATAATACCTTATCTGGCAAATTTGACTAACATGTTTTGAACTAATACACATACAAAACTCTTGCGTTATACCTAATAATTTGGTAAAAAGTTAAGTTAACTTTATACGTATTAGACTGAACCAAAAAAGTAACATGACTATATATAAGGATACGCAACATTCTATGGATACGCAGCCTTCATATAAAATTGCACGTAACGCAAAAAAGTTCAAAAATAAAATCTTTCCCGTATTTGCGATAGTTGCAATTTTTTTCGCGCTTCTTGCATTCGCAACACCTTGTATGGTAGACGCCTATGCGCAAGATAGCGCGGCGGAAACGAGCGCAGCTAGCACCACCTCCACCAGCGACTCAACCGATGCAAACGCCAGCACAAACACTTCCACCAGCACAAACACAACAAGCGAAAACATCCAAATAGTACGCGTTGGCTGGTTCCAAAGCGACCTTTTCCAAGAAGGAACATCAGACGATGAACAAAAAAGCGGCTACTCTTACGACTACTTAAGAAAACTCTCCAATTATACAAACTGGAAATATGAATACGTTTACGGAGAATGGTCAGAACTCTACGAAATGCTTTGCCGCGGAGAAATTGATTTAATGGCTGGCATGTCAATAACAGAAGAGCGAAAAAGCTTAATGCTTTTCCCAAATTCCGCCATGGAAACAGATGAATATTACCTTTACAAACGTGCAGACGACTCTTCAATAAAATCAAGCGACACAACGTCGTTCCAAGGAAAGAAAATTGGCCTTTTACACAACAACCGCATTTCCGATTTCGCAGAAGATTGGGTTAACGAAAACAACATAGACGCAGAAATTATCTATTTTGACAGCTTTGACGTTTTGCACGAAGCCTTCATTAGCGGCGAAATTGACCTAGAGCCAAGAACTGCAGACGGTGCATCAGATAGCCAAGCGCTAACACCTGTAGTTAAACTTGGAGAAGAAGCTTCCTATGTTGCTGTAAGCATACAAAGACCAGATTTACTGGACGAACTTAACGAAGCTATCAGCTGCATGAATTCGGCAGACCCATACGCTTTACAAGAAATCCAACAAAATAACTACGGCACAACATATGTAAGTAAATCTTTAACAAATGATGAAATCAAATGGCTTAATGAACACAGCGTTGTAACTATTGGATACGTGGATAACTATCTTCCATATTGTGGCACCGACGAAGACGGAAACGCTACAGGTATTGTTACAGACGTAGCAGCCGCAATCTGTGATTCATTGGATACAGATTCTGCGCCAAGCATACGCTACAAAGCATACGAAAGCTATCAAGATTTAGTTGATGCTCTTCATACAAGTGAAATAGACCTGGCATTTCCAATATCAACAACCACTTGGCAACTTGAACAAGATAGCATATGCGCTTCATCTGATGTAATCACAGACAGAGGCGCTTTGTTTTATAAGTCCGTTTATAAAAAAGAAGACGTAAAAACCATTGCCGTGAAAGAAGGCAACTTATACCAAATTGAATATTCAAGGCTTTCGTATCCGGATGCAGAAATAAAAACATATCCAATGATAAACAATTGTTTGGATGCGGTTTTAAAAGGCGAAGTTGACGGAACAATAATGGATGCCCTGCGCATTCAGTATGTTACAGGACAATCAAGATATGACGAGTTGTCATATGTGCAACTTAACGAAACAACAGGAAAAAGCTTTGGGATAACCCAAGGAAACAAAGGGCTTTTGATGTTGGTTGACAGAGGGCTAAAGCTCATAGGTACAACGTACGGATACGACCACTCATATAAATACCTTGAAGCATTTCAAACATATGACGCGGTAGAGTTTGCCAAAAATCATGTGCTAGATATTACAATTGTTTTGGTTAGCCTAGCTGCAATAATTGCGATAACGCTTATTTTATATATACGAAAACAACGCCGGCAAATTGAACTTCAAGAACAACTTAAACACGAAGCAGAAGCGGCTAATGTTGCAAAAAGCAACTTCTTGTTCAATATGTCTCACGACATTCGCACACCTATGAATGCCGTGCTTGGGTTTAACGAACTGATGCAAGAAAACATCAACGACCCAGATAAACTCAAAACTTATATAGAAAAATCTAAGTTTTCTGGAGAATATCTTCTTGGACTCATCAACAATGTTTTGGAAGTTGCTCGTATTGACAGCGGCCGTGAAACCCTAAATGAAGAAATTACCGACTTAAAAGATGAAGGGTACTACTACGTTTTTGAGAACGATGCAAAGAATAAACATCTCAACGTGATAAGAGAAACAAACATTACGCATCAATATGTTTACTCAGACGCCCAAAAAATAAAAGAAATTATTCTAAACCTAGTTTCTAATGCCATCAAGTACACACCCGATGGTGGCACAATACGCATTGACCTTGAAGAATGTCCATGCGATACCCCTGGGTATGCAAATTACACATGCATTGTGTCGGATACTGGCATAGGCATGACAAAAGAATTCCAAGAGCATATATTTGACTCATTTGCGCGTGAGCACAACACAACTGAAAGCAAAATCATGGGCACAGGCCTTGGAATGGCAATAGTCAAAAAACTTACAGACCTCTTGGGCGGCACAATTGCAGTTGAAAGCGAACCTGGAAAAGGGAGCACTTTTACAATATCTATGAGCTTCCGTATTGTAGAAAACCCAGAAGAATACCTTAGGCTCAAGCAACAAGAAGAAGCAAAAGAAAACATTGACCTTGGCGGCAAAACATTATTAGTTGCAGAAGACAACGAACTTAATGCTGAAATCGCAAAGGCTGTTCTTGAAAACCTTGGAGCAAATGTAGAAATAGCAAAAGATGGTGTTGAATGCATTGACATGCTACAAAACCACGCTGTCGGCTACTACGATTTAGTGCTCATGGACATTCAAATGCCAAACTTAAACGGATATGGCGCAGCAAAAAAGATTCGCGCTCTTGCAGATTCCGCCAAGGCAAACATTCCAATTGTTGCCATGACGGCCAATGCTTTTGACGAAGACAAAAAGGCTGCGTTTGCCGCAGGCATGAATGGCCACATTGCCAAGCCTATCAACATGAAAGAGATAAACCGCGTACTTGGCAGAGTGCTTGAAAACGCGCAGAATTGACGTACTAAGGCTGGGGGTGGCGGAGCTCACCAAGCGAGTTCCGCACGAAGCCTATTTTG
>CAZRFO010000002.1:0-24790 GCA_964599515.1 uncultured Eggerthellaceae bacterium
CAAAAGCGCCTGTACAAAGTGCAAATTGCGTGCGAAACGGTCATTTGCTGAACGCCCTTATCCCCTACAATAAACTGCACGTACCTTCAAAGGTACTCATAGGAAATAAGAATCAAGGGGGGTTCTATGGGAAAATGTTCCATAAGTACAGATCGGAGCCATGATTTGAAAGTTTCCACCGGCATACTTTCTGACTACCTTGTTAAAGCTGGTTACGAAATAATTACGCCCTTCAAAACAAATATTCCCTGCCTTCGCCGCGTTATGTTTTTTAGCAATAATATTGAAGAGCAAGCCTCTACCTTATTTGTTGCCGACTTAAATCAAAAGCTACTCCCTGATAAAGATGGCTCCTCGCCTTTCCTATTATTTCTGCCATACAACGAAGAGGCTCAAAGCAAGCCCGCAGAACACCCAACACTGTTACGTTCTAAAGCATGCGTAGTGCGCGCAACACAAAGCACCCAATCTGTTGAGACTCTTATGTCTGACATTCAAGGTTGCCTTCTTTCGGTAGATGAATACGCTTACAAATTAGCACTTGCTCTTAGTTCTACAAAACCTTTGCAATCACTTATTGATATAGCCGAAAAGGAACTAGGGCTTTTTATGAGCATTGTTGATAGCAATTATTTGCTTTTAGCGTACACGCACAACATTAAACCTATTGACAAAGTTAACCAATCTCTTGTTGAACTGGGATATCATTCCGACGAAATGCTTGTCTCCCAACGTTGCGGTGATTATTTAAGCGAAGAGATTAAATATCAAACAGGTATTAAAGAGTATCCCGCAACAGAAAGCCTTCCCTATGCGCTTATTACTGCTCCTCTTTTTCTTCAGCAGCAATACGCAGGACTAGTTGCCATGACAAGTGCAACGAATCATTTCACAACAGGGCAACGCGATATGTTTGAAATGTTCATTAGTTTTTGTTCTATGGCGCTAAAGAAAAAAGCAGGATTATCTGCTACACAAGGCAATCCAGACCAAAGATTTCTGCTGCATTTAATCTCTAATGAAGGGCTTAACTCTGCCTATATCCGGCGTCAAATGACCATGTTGCATATTCCAGTACAAGGTTTTTATATGATGGCGCTTATAGAAATCCATCGTAATGTTTCTTCGCAAACAGGTTTTATTTTGAATGAAATTCGGGCTCTAAAAAATTCCTATGCGCTTCCTACGCTTTGCGATAATACTCTTGTTGTTTTGCTGAATTCACCAGACAGCACCCAGCTTGCCAAAAGTGTTGACACTCTTCTTGAAAGCCGAGCAGGCGAATATCTTGAACGCATTTTTGAATCGGAAGTGTTTGAAGACTTTCGCTCAATTAATGTTGCGTATCGATCTTTACTGGCTGCTCGCACCTATGCACCCTTAACTGCAACGCCTATTTGGGAAGAAAAACGCGAAACTCAAAAGGTAATTCCTTTTGCCGAAGTGTTTACTTTTGCCATGATTGACCCAGAAGGAAGCGCAGACGTGAAATACTTCGCTGCATCGAATACGGTTATTGAACGAATTCTACGAAGCGATGCTGAAAAGAATTCCAACGATTTTGAGCTATTGGCTGCATATTTATCAAAGGGCGATAAAGCCTCACGCGTTGCCGACCTATTTCACTTACACCGAAATGGCGTAGCGTACCGAATTGAACGCATTCAAAATCAATTTGGCATAGATCTTAACAATCCAACTATTAGAAATTACGTACAAATGGCTATTTTCTGCAAGATAACAACCGACCCAGAATGTGCTCGTAAAATTTTAGAAGCCTAAGTGTATTAAAGGACAAACATGCCTTGTTATAGCTGCAATAGATGTGGAAAATGCGTTGAACAAACGCGTGCCTTAGAAAAACTTTGCCCTTTTTGTGGAGCTACCCTTATTGATAGGGAAAAACCTTGTCCCCAGTGCGGAATGATATTACCACCACCAGCTGGCGTACAAATTCCCGCCACGGAAGGCACAAGTAAAAAGCTGCAATAACCTATCTGTAAAAAGAGCACGTAAGAAGCAAAATATTCTGTTACATTTTCCAGCGAATCGAAAAAAGAAGACAAGTATTCTTCTATGTTGCTATAAAACAACATAAGGTAAAGAGGAAAATTTACTAAAGAAAAAAAGAAAGGATACAACTATGTGCTTCAGACCAGCAGCAGTAGACCTTAATGCAGATGATTTTGGTGCCCCTGGCGTCCCCGGAGCTCCTGCAGCTCCTGGTGCTCCAAGCGCTCCTGGTGTCCCCGGTGCCCCTGCAGCCCCCGGAGTGCCGGGAGTCCCCGGTGCCCCTGGTGTACCGGGTGTACCGGGTGCCGTTGCGGCGCCTGGTGCTCCTGCAGCTCCAGGCGCGCCCGCAGCTCCCGGAGTTCCCGCAGCTCCCGACGTAGCAAATTAACATCGTATAAAAAAGAGCACATCCCCTCCGTGCTCTTTTTTATACCTTTCTATTGGACCGTTCGCCCTTTACAGCGTTTGCCCCTATAGAAAAACTTTGCAATGCCTATAAGCCTAAAAAAGGGCTTCAGCAAGATAAAGCTGAAGCCCTTTTTGTATTTTCCACAGCAACAGAATTACTACGCAATAAGCGCTACGTTTTCTTGAAAATTCCTTATCCTATGGAATAAGAATTGTTGCCATCTTTTCTCTTTCGGCCATTGATTTCGCTAAATCTTCAAGCGTGCCATACTCCAAAGCTGAAGCTGGGCAGTGAAAAACACAGCTAGGCTGCCCCATTTCGCTTACCCTTTTTTCACATAAATCGCAGGTAGAAGTAAGAACCGGAACATAACGGTATTCCCAATGAACACCATCCTCAAGTTTCCATGGACCAAGCTCTAATACTTTGATACCCCATTGTCCTGAAGGAAGTTCATGCTCATTTTTACATGCAAGTTCACAAGCATGACAACCGGTACAATACAAATTGTCTGCCAGAATTCCGTACTTTGCCATTATTTCATCCTCCTTCTACTGGGCAAGGTAAATTTTTGCAGGAAGGCACTTGTAAGGAGCACCAAAACCTGTAGGACCAACAACTTTATGAGGCATAAGCGAGTTAACATTGCTCTCCCACACGTTGAACAAATCTTCTGGTTCAGCCTCGGGGTACCACCACCCATGATCAGCGGAAATAACATCTTCTTTCACAATGGGCGTCAATTTAGCAACCATCTTCACACGACCCCACTCGTTTTCAATATAAACCCATGAGCCATCGGTAATTCCATAAGAAGCCGCAGTTGCGGGATTAATTTGAACTTCGGGATACGGGTGAATTTCGCGAAGCTTTCTGATTTGACGATGCTCTGAATGGAACGACACAAATTGTCGCGCGCCGGTAACCAGCGTCAATGGGTATTCGCGCGCAATATCAGGGCGTTCCGCAGGACTTAATGGAGGAGCAATATAATACGGAAGAGGATCGTAACCCAAAGATGCCAAATGCGTACTCCATAGTTCAATACGCCCCGTACGCGTGCGGAAACCTGGCTGTCCATCGTCGCGCAAAAGCCCTTTTTCATACTTGCGATATTCCAATTCGTATTGGCACATAACTTGCTCTTGCAGTTCAGGGAACGTTAAATTGCAATCATCAACAGGTCGCAAGTCGTTGGTAAGATAATCAGAAACACTCTTCCACTTAGGATCTTTGTCTTCTGGGTGTAGGCGATTGTGTAAATCAATAGCTATCTCAAGGTCAGATTTCGTGTCACCCCTGCGAGGAGCAACATTATTTAACGCTCCGAGCTGCCCCCACATAGATGCCTGGTTATTCATAACAATGCCATCGTGCTCAATTGAAGAGCAAACGGGCAAAATTAGGTCGGCAAATGCCATAGTTGTAGGCGTCATAAACAAATCGACACATACCACAAATTGCATCTTACGCATGGCGTCCATCCAACGCTTTGGCTGGGCAGGCATGCACGCCAAAATGTTCGTATTCAGCATATATGCCATTTTGAGCGGTTGCGGACGATCGGTTTCCAAACAGTCCAGAACAACATCGGGGTGTGGCGTATTTGCAACAGTAGGAAGCGCAGGAAATTCTACATGGCCGATACCCGGCTTTGGCGTGGGATCATGCGGAGGAAGCGGCTCAAATCCTTCCGGCAGCGTGTCTTCCTGAGCGTCCTCAATAGTATTGTCTCCCTGCAATGCTGCGAACATACGCAGAGGTTGCCCTAAATATAGCCCACCAGGAATGTCAATGTTTCCCGTAACAGCCATAATAGCCAGAAGACTATGAGCAAGCTGAATGGAATTAACCGACTGGTCAACCGCCAAGCCCATGGAAAGCGTGCATGGCTTTTCCAAAAGGCACTCGGCAACACGACGAATATCGTTGGGGTTAACATCAGCAATTTCAGCAGCTCGTTCAGGTGTCCATTCGCTCACTCGCTCTGCAAGCGCTTCAAAGCCATATGTCCAAGCAGAAACAAAATCATGATCGTAACGGTCTGACTGAATGATTTCATTCAATATTGCCATAGCAACAGCACAGTCGGTACCAGGGCGCACCTGTAGATATACCTCTGCGCGCGTAGAAAGCCAGTTTACTCGAGGGTCAACGTTAATAAGCTTTGCACCACGGCGCATCATATCTACAAGGGAGTGACCCCAAAGACCGTCTGGGTTAGACCGCAAAGGATCGCGCCCCCAATTCAGAATATACTTCGGGCACACCCACTCGGGATTATCATAAGTATTTGGCAAGCCAATTGCATTGTCAATTTCAACATAGGGTGCACCTAAAATCCAAGCCATACCAGCCATACGCGGAATAATGCAAGACCATCCGCTAATAGTTTCAATAGTGCTTTGTGTTTGGAAAACGTCTAAAGCAAAAACAAAGTGGTAGCGCCCACCTTCACGGCCTGTACCAGCAAAAACGCCTACTGCATCGTAGCCCCACTGCTTAACAACTTCGCGGTAATTCTTTTCAATAAGATCATATGCTTCATCCCAGCTACAACGCTCCCAAACATTTTGGCCTCTTTTTTGAGGGTCGCGCTTAAGAGGATACAAAAGTCTTTCATTGCTCTCGTAAAAATCCTTGAGCGCTAAACATCTGGGGCAAAGCTTGCCGTGAGTAATAGGATGGTCAGGGTCGCCTTCTACTTTTTTAACATTCCCCTGATCATCAATCCAAACCTTTAAACCGCAACCAACGCCATGACATCCCGGAGGAGCCCAAGCGCTCGTGCGATAAACGGTGGTGCCGTCTTCGAGCTTTTGTACAGCAGGAGCTGCATGCTCATTCAAATGAACAATCGCCATAATTTTCCCTCTCACTCATGTCTTTACTGAATCAAGGCACATAAATGCTCTTGCCTTAAAACAGCGAGTAGTATCTTTTTCAAAAAGAGGGAATTAGCTATAAATAGCGACAGGAACAAGCGTATTTATCTGGACATTTGCACAGTTCGCAAAGTGAAAACATGCTTGAATAAAAGCAGGATAACAAAGAAGCTTTTTCTATAATTATTATGCCTACACTTCTTTTAATTATTTTGTCATTTCTACCATTCTTCGCAAATTTTCAAAACTGTACGATTCCCGCTGTTATTCAAAAGTATGAGTAACGCATATAAGCTAAAAGCACCTATATCGGCAGATACTGGTGCTTACATCTACGAATTAGGGGGTATACATGCAAAGCAGCACCAAAGCAAAACAAAAACTAACAAAATCGCAATGGGGAATATTAATAACACTTATTTTTCTCTATTTCTTTGCACCTGAATTTGGCGCCATATCGCCTACGCTAGCTCTTATGCCTGATTGGTATGGCATTACCGCTTCGGAATCGGCTTGGATTACTGCTTTTGCAAACCCTGCTGAATGCGTTTCTGGTATTGTTGTTGGCTTGATTGTTGGTCGCAAGATTTCTTACAAGGCATGCGGGCTTATTTCAACGGGAATATTTTTTCTATGTGGAGGCATACCATTTCTTTGGCAAAGTATTCCTTTTATAGGATTGCTTATTGCACGTTTGCTCTTTGGCTTTGGCGTTGGTTGCCTTATGCCTCTTTCACAATCCATTGTAACTAACATGTTCATTAATGAAGAAGACCGCGCACGATGGATTGGTATCTTATATATTGTGTTCTCCATTGGCGCAACAGTAGGTACTACCATTACCGGCGCACTTGCAGCAAACGGAGTGTGGCAAAATGCCTATGCCTTCTATCTTTTAGGCATTATTCCTTTCGTAATGGTTTTACTTTTCTTCAAAGATGAAAATATTAAAGTCAATGAAATTGCAAGCACTCAAAAAGCAGAGACCAACGAAACAAACAACACGCAAGAAAAGCGACATATTCCCGCAGTAGCAGCGTGTTTCATCATTGTGTTCGGCTTAGGGCTTATCATTACGCAAGCCTACTTTAACTATGCAGGCATTGCGATTGCAGAAAACGGAATTGATGTTCTTGTTACGGGCACCATTTTTTCAGTCATTACGGGTGTGGGTATTGTAATTGCGCTGTTTAATTCTATTATTTGGAAAGTAATGCGTCTCTATAGCTTCCCTGCAGCATTTATTTTCTTTGTAGTTGCCTATGCTGTTGCCCTTATTGCCTACAATACAGGCTCATTACTGTTCTGGTATGCATCAGCAATTATTTTAGGGTTTGGCATGGCGTTTCTTTCTCTATCTATTCCAATGGTTATGTCGGTTACGGTTGCGCCAGCAGCCTTAACACTTGCTATTGGCTTACAAGAAGCCGCACGCAACGCTGGAGGCTTTTGCTCTGCAATTTGGCTTAATGTTATTGGTTCTCTTTTTGGTGATAAACCTGCTGTTCAATTTACAGCTATTATGATTCTGGGCATTATCCTTGCAGCTGTTGCCCTTACGTTGGCAATTAAAAACAACAAACGCTTTAAAAATGCCGATTACCAAAGCTAAATTTTGTTTTACCTTTCATAAAAAAAGAGGACCCGCTAAACAGCGGGTCCTCTTTTTTGTGCTGTCAGAAAATTATTCAGGCCATTTGTTGTAAGCCTCACGAGAAGCAATGTAGAGTTCTTTTGCAATAACTTTATCGGCAATAGGATAACTTTCAAAGTTCAAGAAAACGGGCTTGCCCGGTGTGGTGCAATACTTTTCTACATAAGCGCGCGCAATAGCCTTTTTCTCTTCATCGGTAGCGCCTTCGGGAACAGGATCCAAATTAGGAGCAAGCGTAATTTTGTCGCCATACTTCTCCCACAGTTCAGGGATAGGATTCATGTACTGAGAACGCCAAACATCCCACCCAGCTGCAATAATATTCTCAATTTGAACACTGCCATGGCAACCGCAGCTATGAAGCTCTGCAATAGCGCCATATTCATGAATTCTATCGGTTACCTTCTTCATGGCAGGTACAAAGAATTCACGGCATACCTCTGCATTGAAAAATGCTGCTTTCTGAGAACCCCAGTCATCGTGAATATAGAAGTAATCAATGCCAAAGTACTTCACATAGTGGTCAACAATAGTGCACAGGTTATCTGCTACAGCATCCATAAGTTCTTTGATGGCATCTTCCTGGTCTTCGTCCAACAAAGCAACAGCAGCATTTTCAAAGCCCATAAAAGAAATCAAACGCTCAAAAAAGCCGGTAAAAATCCAGGCAGCAATTGATTTGTTTGCGTTTTTCTCTAGATATTCTTTGCTGCGCTGGGCAGAGCCTTCCCAATCCCATGAATCAACATCGGGGAAAACTACAACGTCTTTCCAATCGTTTGCATCCTCAAACATATGGGGAACATCTTCGCGTTCCATTGAACCCATAGCAGCAGGCACATATACCCACTCTATGCCAAACATGTCTTTTCCGCCGCCTTGTGTCAACGGGTCAAAAATTGCCATTTCGGGACCCCACACAGAACCACGAGCAACTACATCGGGGAAACACATTGGTGCAAAGTTCTCGTAATCATGAAAAGAAGGAATCCAACAGGGTTTCTTTTTTTGAATTGCGTCATGCAAAGCTTGCTTGCTAGTTATAGGGTAATTTAAATACTCAAACTCAGCAGCAAAGCCGGGAATCTCCGGTATAACTTCTTGAACTTCAAGTTCTTTTTCATCAAAGGGAATTGCCATAAGTAAAACCTTTCTATTAAATTTGCGCCCCTACCGAAATATCGTTGGACTTGCTAGTCAAATCAAATCACACTCCAAATCTAAAACATATGTTTTAAATGCACCAAAAGCGCGCTAATGATTTGTTCATGTTCAACAGCAAAAACAATAAGGGCTAATGAAATGTCTGTTTCTTCATTCAGAATTTTCAGATTGTGCGATTCAACAAAAGGATCTATGCCAGCTTGTGTCACGGAAATACGTGCAAAGGATTCGCCATTTTGGGCAGCACACTTAATGTGCCCTATTAATCCGCCCGCTTCTTCGATATCGGTTGCTACGCCCGCAAGTGCTGCGGCTAAACTTTGCAGCTCAAGTTCGGTGTTTTCAAGCTCAAGGGTACAAGAAACAATATTTGCCTCTTCATGCGAAGATAGCCGGCAAAGTGCTACACCGCCACCCACATTAAACGACAGCGTTTGCGCTTCATGGTGGTGTTCATGATGTTCGTGATGCCCACCGCAGCACTCTGTTTCATGGTTGTGATGATGTTCGTGGTGTTCACAGCAATTGCCATCATGATTGTGGCTGTGATGCTCGTGATGTTCGCAGCAATCCATAGCGCTTACTCCTTCCCCAAAATACGTGCCATTTCAGCATCGCTTATGCCCGCTTGTGCGCTTACACACACCACCGGCTTTACGGCTGGAGAAATGCCAGGGTTCTCTTCCCCATCGCACGCAGCAGTGCCCGCATACTCAAGGGCTTCACGGCGCGCCTGGTCTATAGTGGCATCATCGGCTAAATCGCACTTGTTAATCAAAATAATATCGGCACTTTCAAGCTGACCGCGCAGCAATCGCTCCAAAGCAATACGCATGCGCTTCCAGCGCGAAGCATCCACCAAAACACAGGTGCGAACGTTGTTTGCACAGGTAGAAATTGACTCTGCCATAGAGGAAGGAATAGCAACACCGGTAGCTTCTACAATAAGTAAATCAGGGTTGTAATCATCCAGAATGCCGTTTATTGCCTCGGGCAAAGCGCCTAACAGTTCGCAGCACGCACAACCGGCGAACAGGCTTTTCACAGCATAGCCGCCTGAATTCACGGAAGCACCATCAACGTCTACTTCGCCTATTTCGTTTTCGAGAATAGCAACGGGCGTTTCTTTGTTTGAATATTCACGCATATAACGGGCTATTTCAAGCAAAACAGTGGTTTTGCCCGAACCCAGAAAACCACCCAATATCAAAACATTTGCATTCCGTGGCATCTCTAGCGTCCTTTCTTTTTCGCTTCAAGAACCATTTTGTTGCCAGTATCTTACCAAAGAGCACGCCGAAACAAAGAGTCAATCTATACAAAAAAAGGAGCCCGAAAACCCGAGCTCCTTTTTGCAAATCATCGTAAGATTTCTTTATTTTTCTGCTTTAGCATTCTTGAATTGCTTGTTGTAAATACCAGCTACAACAAAGCCAATCACCGTAAGAATAAGAGCCAAAATCAGAATTGCCCAGAACTGAGTGGTTGCGGTGTCGCCAAAGATACGACCAACAGTGCTCAACCAGAAAGAGCTGAAGAAACCACCCATGTTACGAGCAACTTCTTGGCAACCAATAGCCAGCGTTAAAGCAGCAGGTGCAACAGTAACAGACATAACCATAGGCATAACCATACCGCTCACGCAGCAGCCAACACCAATTACGATAGAAGCAGCGAAGAACAAAGCAATGCTTCCGGTGGAGTAACCAAGCAGGCACAATGCATAGCCAATAACGAAGAGCAAGGTAGCTACCGGGAAGCAGAACAAGCGCAAGCCGTTCCACAGCGGAGCAAACACCAAAGCAACAACCATACCAGCAACGGTGAATACCGAGAATACCGTACCAATCATCAAGGTGTCTGCGCCAGATTCAGCAATAGCAATACCAGCGTAACCAAAGAAGGTTTGCGTGCAGATCAAAGCTACAAAGAACATAGCCATGAAAACCCAAGCAACTGCAGGAACTTTTGCCTTTTCTTTTGGCTTATCATCGGCAACAGCCTCTTCTTCTTCTTTGTCACCCACGATGTCTTTATCATGAACAAAGAGAATAACCAAAACCAAAGGAATGATTGCAAACAGGTAGAACAGGTAAGCATTCTGCCACGTACCATCCATTGACAAAGCACCGGTGATGATAGAACCCAAAGTAGCACCAGCAGAGAAGATGATGTTTACGATACCAATGCAAGCAGAACGAGCAGTTTCAGACTCAAACATATGAGTGATAACTGCTTGTACTACTGGGTTAATGCAGCCGCAGCCCAAACCAAAGAGCAAACGAGAAGCAAGCAAAGCAGCAAACGGAATGTCATGCCACAGTGCAGGTAAACCACCGCAAACAGCAAACAAAACCAAAGCAAGAATCATGGTGTTGCGGTAAGAAATTTTCTTACCAACAAAAATACCGCAAAGCAAGCCAGCCAAAGCAGCCAAGGGGTTTGCCAAGGTGGTTACCCAAGATGCGTCTGCTGCCAGAATGCCATAGTGGTCAGGCAACAAAGATAGTGTTGAAGAAATTGCACTAAAGGTAGGTGCGAAGAAGTAAGCACAGCAAAGAGCTACCATAACAAGCAGCTGCTTTCCTTGCAACTTCGGCTTAGTCTGTACTGATTCAGCCATTTTTATCCCTTTCATTCTTTTGCCAGCATGTTGTATTCGTAGTTGCTGGCATTCCTTTTCAGACGAAATTTATTCGTCTGCCCTCACACGAGGTATTTTAGATACGCCGCACTTTTTGTGCGGCGTTATCCTTCATACAATCTGAACAGTTTTACTGTGCATAATGCATGCACAAGATACCGTTCATCTCAAAGCGTTTATGAATCGCAAATGGTTTACTTATAAATTGTGGCGCCATAGGTACGAACTTCGTCCATGACCCAATCCATCTTTTGCTTATTTTCGTCGGAATCCAAAATGATGCCGCCATCCCAGAAAATCAAACCGCCGTCTTTACCATAGGTATCAATAGCATCGCGTACCGATTGACGTACTACTTCTTCAGAAGCGCCGGGTTCAAAACCAGGACCCTTGCGATCCCAACCACCAGTCATAGCAAGACGACCTTTATATTTTGCCATGCGCTCTTCCAGGTCTTTATTGGGCATAGGAAGCTGGCAAATATCAAAGCCGGCTTCAACTTCTTTATCAATAACCCAGCGGCAATCGCCACAGCAGTGGAATTCAGCTAAAGCGCCAGCTTCATGAATTGCATCGGCTATGCGTTTGAAATTCGGTTGGAAAATTTCGTCGTAGGTTTCTTCGGAAACAAAGGGACCCGTGCCTGCAGCAACATCGTCGCCAGAGAAAATGATGTCAGGGTGGAAATACTTGCCCAAGTAACCAATGTATTCAACAAGAAAATCGGTCAGAGCATCAACAAGTGCTTTGTATTCCTCGGGTTCTTCCATCATAGCAACCATGCCATCTACCCAACCCATCATATTAATGGGAGTTAAGAAAATGCCATTGGTGTTTGCCATACAGATGGTTGCTTTATCGGGGTCATACGGAAAGTCAGGATTCTCGTGGAATTCTTTTACCTTTTGTTCCCAATCAACCTTAGAAAGATCGGGCCATTTAATAATGTCGCGCCAATCGCAAATGTCGGTCATTGCTGGTTTGCTGGTCACCGGCATTGCCGCCATCAGCGGGTTTTCTTGTGCCCACGTGATGTTCAGCCAGTCCATCATAGTCTCAGGGTCATAGTCCCAGATAAACGGGGGAACCATATTTGCATCACCAAAAGCAGGAACCCATTCAGGCTTCTCTCCTCGCGCCGCTTTTAAATAATTTTCCTTTGCGGTAAGCATTTCACATTCCTTTCTTGCTTGCCATTACAAAACTTCTTTATTTCTGAGCCAATGCTTCGCGGCATTTCTCAAATTCATCTTGCACTACTTCCTCATACCACGTTGCAGGTGGGAATAAGAAGGGCATGTAGTGACCCGTAGCGCCCAAGCGCATAAACTCTTCATGCACTTCTGCACGAACTCCCTCTTCGGTCAAAAGACCCGCTGCATCATCTGCAAAGTATTTCTGAGAATGAACTGAAGGCAAAAACTGCAATTTTCCTTCAGTGGCTTCAATGGCAGCCCCTAAATCATTGATGTCCATGCATTGCAAAACATCAATGCCTGTTTCCATAATGTCAACCATTATTTGGTCATATTTACCACAGGAATGCTGAATCCAGATAATACCCAAGTCATGAGCAGCCTGAACAATCTTAGTGTGACGTGGCTTAATAAGCTCACGCCAGGTATCTGGGCTCATAAACGGGCCGTTTTGAGTACCCCAGTCGTCATGAAATGTAATAACGTCGGGGTTGTAATATTGCTTAACTTTCTGAATAAGCTTTATCTTGTATTCAACCAGGGCATCCATGAATTCGCCCACTTCTTCAGGCTCTTCAAGTAAGGCGCATAATGCGTTCTCAAAGCCCATAAGCTGGTTCGTGCGCTCCCACAAACCATTGCAAATTACAACGTCAATCAGCTTGTTTTCGCGATCACGTTCATCCATGTGGTCTGCTTTTGCTGCTGCTTCCCAATCCCAAGCATCCAGATCAGGGAACTTTACCACTTCACGCCAATCGCAAATGTCATCAAGCATATAGGGAACATTCAAATCAGGTGCGGCAGCTTGTGCGCTCTCTACGTATTCCCACGCCATGCCAAACCAGTCTTTGCCACCAATGCCACCAGCAGGGCGCTCGGCAAAACCGTTAACAGGATACACAATGTCCTCGGCGTCCAGCACAAAGGGAACTTTCTCGAATTTTTGATTGGTGTAATACGCGCGCAAATTCTCTTTCTCGTTCATTTTTCCTCCTTCATTCTTTACGTATGCTCACTACATGAGAAGCGGTACAAAACTTCTACAAGGTTCCATCTAGCTTTTCACGCGAAAGCACATACAACGCCTCGGTCATAAGAGCAGGATTGTTAATGCATGCGGAATAAATTGATAAATCAATTGGCTTATCAGGGAATACATAATTATCCACAAACGTGCGAGCCGCTTCCCATACTTCTTCATCGCTGGCATCAGGGCCAACATTGGGGGCTTCGCACTCTACGATAATCTTATCGCCATATTCTTTTACTACGGAAAGCTTGTCGTTATGATCCTGACCCATCCAAATGTCAACACCCGCAGCAACCATATGCTTAACCAAACGCTCAATTTTGCCGCATGAATGCAAACGAACATACATGCCACGCTCATGACACGCATCGCACAAACGCTTCAGGCGCGGAATAATCACTTCACATAGCACATCTTCACTGAAAAATGGAGCAATCTGAGAACCCCAGTCGTCGTGAATTTCCAAAATGTCGGTACCAAAATACGTATGCATATGATCAACGTAGTCAATGTACAAATCGCACAAGCGGTCAAACAACGCTTCCAATGACTCGCGACAATCCTCGTCAATCATGGTAATAGCAGCATCTTCAAAGCCCATCCATGAAATAAGGCGCTCAAAGAATCCAGTAAAAATAGTAGAAATAATAAGCGCATTGGGGTCGCTCAAATACTCATGGTTAAGCTTTGCTTCGCCTTCCCAGTCCCAAGCATTAACATCAGGGAACTTGATAACGTCTTGCCAATCGTCAATGTCTTCCAACAAAGGAGCTTGACCTGGCTTTTCCATAGCGCCCATGGTTGCTTCATCAAACACCCACAAAACACCAAATGCATCTGCTTCGCCTTCGGGATTGGGCATACACGGGTCAGGGCGACCATCCATAACTGACCCGCGTGCAATATTATCGGGAATAAGGCGCGTGTTCATATTACGCAAATCTAAAACGTTAAGAATATAGTGGTAATCTTCACGCTTTAGTGCAGCAAGAAAATTTTCCTTAGCACTTACCGGCGCATTCCAAATGGTACGCGAAGGTGCACCCGGAAAGCCCGGAACAACTTCCTTTTCTACCATTTCTTTTGCACGGTCAAACGGAATTTTCGTCATGCTATTCTCCAATCTATTTCATTACTTGCATTACTAAAGGCAAATGCCCTGCTTATCACACAGCATTCACCTTAAATCACTTTATTACGGAAGGAAGATTGAGCACATCTTTCCTTTTTCGCTCATCTTCTTCGCAAGTTCTTCTACCGGGCCATATTCAATGGCGTCGGCCAAGCAGTGATGAGCGCAAGCAGGTTTTGCTGCACCTTTAGCCATGCGCTCTTCGCACAAGTCGCATTCTTTGGTAGGAACCGGTACAAAACGATATTCCCATGATTTGCCGTCTGCTAACTTCCAAGGACCCATCTCAAGCAATTTAATGCCCCAGCGTCCCAGCGGAATGTGATGTTCGTTTTTACATGCAATTTCGCACGAATGGCACCCGGTACAATATTCGTTGTCTATAAGAAGACCATATTGAGTCATATCATTCACTCCAATCAGTTATTTATCCGAAGGTGGCATTTGGTTTTCATCCAAATACACTTGGCACGGCATGCTCTTATAATGCGTACCAAAACCCAAGGGGCCATTAACTTCATGAGGAATAAGATTGTTGATGTTGTACGTCATGCAATCATATAAATTCTCGGGGTCGTTCTCGGGAATCCACCAACCATGGTCACATGAAACAACGTTTTCTTTCACCCAAGGCGTTATATGCGCACACATTCTGGTGCGACCCAGATGATTTTCAACCCAAACCCATGAACCTTCGGAAATACCACGTTCTGCTGCAGCAGCCGGGTTAATATCCATAGTGGGCCACTTATGAATTTCACGAAGCTCGGCAATTTGCCTATTCTCAGAATGGAAAGAAGTAAAACGGCGTGCACCTGAAGTAAGCGTTAACGGGTACTTTGCTACAAGATCGGGGCGGGAAACAGCCGAAAACTTTGGCTCAATGTAATACGGCAGTGGATCGTCGCCTAAACGCTGCAACATAGTTGAATACAACTCAATACGCCCCGTTGCCGTGTTGAAGCCAACTTGCCCACCACGCAACAGGCCTTTTTCGTATTTCTTATACTCAATTTCATATTGACCATATACATGAGAACGAAGCTCATCCATGGTAGCAGTAATGCCACTTACTTTGCTTAAGTCGTCATTAAGATATGCTTCAACCGATTTCCATTGTGGCTTAGTAGAGTTGGGATACAGCAAATTGTGAATGTCAATCATAATTTGAAGGTCACTTCTGCATTCACCCACCGGCTCAATAACTTTCATCATGGCATGAAGCTGACCAGGCTGACTTGCATTGGAGTTGGTAATAAAGTTATCGTGCTCAAACGCTGTTGTTACGGGAAGTACAACATCGGCTACGCCCATAATGAGTGGCGTCATGAACAAATCGGCAACAGCACAGAAATCCAGCGATTTCCGCATTGCTTCAAGATAGCGCTCAGGTTGCACAACCATATTCGCAATGCTGTTATGACCAAAAATATAAGCAAATTTAATAGGATACGGCGTACCCGTTTCCAATGCATCTAAGTTGGTGTCAGGGTGTGTTGTATTTACAATAGCGCTCATTGCAGGAAAACGGTCGTGACCCAAGGGCTCTACACCCAGCATGCCGAATTTCTCTAGACCTTCAGGCTCTCCACTGGTAGATGCCTGAGGAGCATTTTCTGCCATACCAGCAAATGTGGGTGGCAATCCCATAAAGCAACCACCGGGGATATCCATGTTGCCGCAAATAGCGAAAAGGCTCAACAAAGCATGTCCGATTTGCATAGTGTTGGGGTTTTGATCAACCGCCAAGCCCATGGAAAGCGTAGAAGGAGACTCCGATAAGCAGCGCGCCGCTTCGCGAATATCATCGGCATCTAATTCGCAAACCTCTGCTGCCCATTCAGGAGTGTAAACCTTAACACGTTCTGCCAGTGCCTCAAAACCGTACGTCCAGGCAGCAACAAAATCGTGGTCGTACAAGTCTTCCGTAATAACAACATTCAAAAGTGCTAAGGCCAAAGCACCATCGGTGCCAGGGCGTAACTGCAAATGAATGTGTGCACGAGTAGCAAGCCAGTTAGCGCGCGGGTCAGCAACAATAAGCTTCATACCGCGGCGCATCATTTCAATAATGGAATGACCAAACAAACCGTCGGCATTTGAACGAAGCGGATCGCGCCCTAAAATAAGCATGTACTTGGGGCATTCCCAACGCGGGTCATCGTAGCGGTCCACAAAACCAATAGCGTTGTCGGCCTCAATGTAGGAACTTCCCATGGTCCACAGCATGGCAGCCATACGCGGCACCAAGCAGGACCAGCCAGAGTTCGGGTGCACCGCATTTGGTGTACCAAAAACATCGTTTGCAAACGTAAAATGGTAGGCACTGTTTTCACGCCCGGTACCGTTCCACGCTGTTACCGACTGAACACCATATTGCTCAACTGTTTTGCGGTAATTGTCAACAATAAGCTGATATGCTTCATCCCAGGTAATTTGTGTCCATGCATCGCGCCCTCGGTCTTCCTTTGCACGCTTCATGGGGTGCAACAAACGATCGGGATGATATACATAATCTACGGCCGTTAAACAGCGAACACACAAACGCCCTTTTGAAATGGGGTTTGCTTCGTCGCCCTCTACTTTAATAAGACGACCATCTTTCACGTAGCACTTTACACCACATCCAAGTTTGTGGCAGCCAATGCCACCTGTTGCGGTGCGATACACCGTGGTTCCATCTTCAAGTTGCTCTACGATAGGCGAAATGTTTTCATTGAAATGCAACTGAGGCATATGCGCTCCTTCCCTTTACTCTCTCGTCTTTTTCCTGAACACTTACGCGCATTGGTGTCCCCGATACAAAAACGCATAAGTTTTGAACGTATTTATTTTAGGAAGAAGGGGCGCTGCTTTATGGCATCATCGTGTACACAGTGCGCCATTTTCGTTTGTGCATCATAACTGTGCACAAAGTACAAATGGCTCACTAAGCTTTATTTATGGTAAGAAAGCGCTTAGAAAACGTCAAAGCTAGGCGCTAGCGTATGTACTCCGCAGGATCATAATCGGAATCACGGGGAATATCAGGGCGCACAAGAATAGTGCCATCATTGTTAGAGTCTACTTCGGGGAATTGTTCGTGGGGTGCCTGGTAATCAAGACCTAAAGAAATTCTTATTTGCAGCCCCATTAAAACATACTGACGCTGTAGATAGTCGTCTAAGTCTATGTGATACATGGCCTGTATACGTTTAATGCGGTAAATAACACCATTTCTATGCATATGCGTATTTTGAGCGGTAACGGAAATGCGTCGCTCATTGGCAAGATAATCGGCCAAAACAGCTAAATTATCGGTTCCTTTTTCTTTGTCATCTTCCTCAATACGAGCCACCAACATATGCTGCAGTGCATACCGCTTAAGAAAATCGTTTGCGGAAGGATCGCTCCAATATAACGAGAATGCATCGCGAAACGAGTAAATACAAGGCGAACCTTTCTGGGTTGCTAAAGCTCCGCTCTGCCCCACTTTTCGCAGGTCATTAATAGGAGTTTCATACTCTTCAATAATGCGCAAGGTACGATGCGCATAATAGGTACTTAATAAGCTGTGATAAATATCAGAAAGGCGAATGGTTTGTGCTGTTTTTAATAATTGCGAAGCAAGAGCCTCTTGTATTGCGGTAATAACTTCTTCGTCATTCTCGCCTGCAAACAAAACCAATACGCGTCCCTCAAAAACAAGCGCAAGGCGCATACCAGGGGCATTACCCAACTCTAAAGCAAAAGTAGGAATACGCATTTCATACGATTCATCCCACTGTGCTTCCACTAATACATAAGCGCCTTTGCTGGGAAAACCAATAAGCTCGCACTGATTTTTTACAAAAGACCTGCTTAAGCCTTCATCAACAATTAAATGGAACAAGAAATTTTGATTTTTGGAATCTTTTCTGGTTTCAAGCCCCATGCGCCGCTCTAGTGTTTTGCTTAAATAGAACGTAAAAAGTTCAATAGCATCAAACGTTCCCGGCGTTAATTTTTCTTGATCCATTTGAAATACAAGATAAGCAGCAAATTGCCCGCAAACTTGCAATGGCTTCGTTACCAGCCCCATGGGAAACAGCTCGCTTGGAGGAAACGTTTGTATGCCTTCGTGCGACAAAGCCTCATCAATAAAATCAATGCCTTCTTTCTCCATGATTTCTTTACGATGATACTTATTCTTTATCAATGATTGCGATACTGTATCAAGCGGTTTTATATGATGAGCATAGGCTATAAGCATATGACTTGCATCGGTAATATGCATGTAGCACCCAAAGAAGTCTTCTGCAACATTAACAAGCGCCTGACATAGGCTAGAAGAACTTACCGCAAGCGCCAGTGTTGCACAAAGTTCCTGCACACCAATAAGGTAGTTGCCTACCTCTACAACCGTTTGTGCAACATCAACCGTTTGTGCCAAAACAACAGCCGTTTTGCCAGAAATTGAATTGGGAAGTGCCGCTTTCCACGTATTAGCCTGGTTTTCATCAATAACAACAAGATACGACTTTAAAGGGTTATCTTTTAATTCCAGCGAAACATCGTCTAACGTGCACACGCGCAAGTACGACAAACTGGCATCTTCTTCAGGGGGGCACATTGCCGTTCCTACACGCATAACAGGCACAGAGGATGTGGGCCACTGCAAAACGCAATATTTTCTTTCACGAAGGGCTTCCGCAATCATGTTCAAAGTTGCGGATCGCGAATTCATTGCGTGATTGTAAGGATTACTCCAGTACTTCATAGAATGCCCCCTCTGTCTCCCCAAAAATGACGCATTCTATAATATCATCAATGCAAAGTTTCCTTACACAAACAAAACTAAAATCAACAAGAAGTTACGTTCAGACCCCATGCAGTACGCTTGTTATCTTCTTTTGATAAGGCATTATTACGAAGCTTTTGTAAGGTAGCACCGAATACACATTACCCTGCTGTCGAAGGATCAACAGCAGGGTTTTTGGTCTTATTACGAAGCGCTTGAAACTTGCGTTACACTGCTGGTTTCTTCAGTTTTATTGCCGCGAGCCCGTACTGCAAAACCAATTGCCACGGCAATAACGGTTACCGCAATACCAAACACTACCGTTGCGCCCCAAATGGTATCGGGGTCACTTGAGCCGGTAAGGGCAAAAACCAATTGCGAATAGGGAGAAGCCACAAACGAACCCAGGTTATGGAACACTTCGTTCATACTTAACACACCCGCAACAGCAGCGGGCGACACCCGCAAGCTCATCGATAACGGACACCCAATAGTAACAATGCATCCACCCATGCCAATAAGCGCAGATGAGGCGAACATCACTGGTACAGCATTATCAGACATTCCCATAGCAAACATCATTACCGCAAAGCCAATGGTTATAACACCAATCCCAAGCGCCATAATAAAGCTGCGCGTAGCGCGAAAGATAATACCAATCGTTAAACCAATCACCATAGAGGCAACCGTAAAGGTAGACAAAATCAAACCAACCTGGTCGGAGCCAATTCCACGCACCGTCATGGAGGTGCTTGCATAATTCCACAGCGTTTGTGTCATTACAATGGCTAACAAGTACAGCACCATATGAGCCCAAACATCCCACTCGAATTTAACCGCATGGAAGGTGCTACCTGCTTCATTTTTCTCAATGCCAGAGTCTTCCTCATGGAAAAAGAACATAAACAAAGCCAGGGGAATAAAAGCGAAGGCATAGAACAAAAAGCATAAGCGCCAGTCAATAAGACCTAAATAACCTGCAAGAACCGTGCCAAATGTTGCGCCCAAATTAAACGTAATATTTCCAATGCCAAACCAGTCAGAGCGCGTTTTTTCGTCTTTAAACATGCCGCATAAAATAATTTGAACCATAGGAACAAAGCAGCCACGGCCAATACCAATAACAACGCGCGTTACGAGCAAAATCCAAAACGGCGTTCCTAAAGGCAAAACGGCAGGCAGTGCACCACCAATAACAAAGCACAACATGGCAATAATAGAAATGGTACGAAAGCGCATTTTATGCCCAGCTAATACGCCAAAAAATGCTGCCGATACAACTGCAGCCACGTTATTGATGCTAATAAGATACGTAAGCCAGTCGGCAGAAACATCGGGATACGCTGCGCCAATGTCACCTAATACTGAAGAAATAATGGCCTGAGTTGGAGCAAAGAAATAAATAGATAAAACAACAACAATGATACAAAACTGACGGCCAGAAAGACCCTTTACCGGATTAACCACAGCTTCCCCCTCTGTGTTGTATGCACTGCGCTCAGTAACACAGTTCCCCTAATTACCGCTTTTACGGTATGTGCACAGTTTCGCAAGTAGTGAAATTGTGCAAAATATCTATTTAGCCCACAAATAAATTCAATTTTCTGTCATTTATGACAGAGAGGAATGAACACTGAACAGCTTTAGAAAAAAGAAGAAAGAAGGCAACCCGAAAGCTGCCTTCTTTTAAACCTTTATCAGGAAAAACTGACTAATTTTAACTCATTTTTAAAGCGCACTACAGCACCACTCAAGTCACCAAAACCTTGCGCGAAGCAATACCGTTTTGGCAGACTTGAGTAATATTTTAGTGCTATTGAATTTTACCTATCGCAAAAAAACGCTAGAAGTATTTTTAGCAGTGCTCCAGCGGAAAATCGCCCAAATTTAAGCTCTTGTCCAAAATCACTTCTTTTGTTACGCCTTGGTATCCTTCAGCCGCAATAGAAATGCTGTACGTACCGCACTCAAGCTTACGGAACCAGAAATCACCGAAATCATCGGATTGGGTGGTTTGCGTTGAGCCATCGGGAAGCGTTAGGGTAATGGTTGCTCCTTCGATAATCTCGTTAGCAGCCGGATCCCATACTTCACCGCCAATGAACAAGTGCGGCATGTTCACGTAATACACATGAGCACCCAGCTCTTCTTCATGTTCATTTTTGAACTCATAACCGCTTGCTGCAAGCTCTTCGGCAAATTCTTCGTATTCACCAAAGCGAAGAGCACCCGGAGCACACAAATCTACACAGTGCGGAAGTTTTCCCTGATCAACCAAGTGCGCACAGCCGGTGCATGCCTGAGGGATTTGCAGCTCTTCATTCCAATATACGCCTTCAAACTTATCAGCGATATCCTTGCGTCCCTTCGCTTTCTCAGGAAGAATTACCTGCAAGCCGTCTTCGCGCTCCATAAGAACTTCAGGGGCATATTGGGCAATTTCAGGATTCTGACCGCCAAAATAAGGCCAGTATTCAACGCGCACTTTTGGCAGTTGCCCATGTTCTGTTTGGCTTACCTTGCACCAGAATTGCCCAGAATTCGGCTGAGGCGCCGCGATGGGAGCCCAATCGTTATTGCTATGTTCGTCTTTGCAGGCAATTTGGCAGTTGTAACAGCCACTGCAATGATTTGCATCAAAAACAAATACCTTCATGTCTTTCATCTCCTTAGTTAGTCAAGGTCAAACCATGCGTTTTGCATAACACCGAAATCGGGGTCATAGGGCTTGTTGAATGCCTCGGGGTACTGTGAAGCAAGCTCAAACACATCAACCTTTTCAATGCCAACCAAATACCCTGACGTAACTTCGCCTGCGCAGTTTTTACTTGCAAGCCCCTTAGGAGCAATCAAGTTATTGCATCCGCCGCGGTCACTTTCACCAGGAACAATAGGATCCATACGAGCACCGTGATCCTGCAAAACAGAATGCGGAATAATACGCTCGGTTACATAAGCGCCACCCAGCGTCCAGCCGCGCTCGTTGTAGATTTTCACTACATCGCCCGTTTTAATACCCAAAGGTTCTGCGTCAGCGGGGTTAATCCACAGCGGCTCATATTTATAGCCATCGGGGCCTACCACTTTGCAGGTTGGGATTTCACGCAACCAGGTGCAGTCGTCCATTTGTGAGTGCAAACGCCAGTGCGGATGGTTGGAAACCAGCAAGAACGGATACTCTTTTGCACGTGGTGTGGTTAAACGCTCATCAGGATGCGTTTCGCCTTTCTCAATCCAACGAGGATAAGGCATGCGCTCTTTGTCATCGGGGAAATACTGCGCCAAACGCGGTGAGTAGTACTCGATTTTGCCGGAAGGAGTGGTTAAGCGGAAGCGCTCGGGGTTCTCGTAAAAGCGCTGGAAACCGGCTTTATCTTCTTCCCAACCTTTTGCGGTAGGAACAATGTAGCATTCCTTATCCAGGAACTCTTCATAGGAAATACGCTCCGTAATGCCAGATCCTTCAAAGCCGCGCTTGATTTTATCTTCAACGGTTTCGCCGCCCGAAACTTTTTCTGCCATGCCTAGCTTTTCAGCAATAGCAAGCGTTGATTCATAGTCAGACTTTGACTCGCCCAACGGCGCAATAGATTGATCCTCAATCATGAGCACATTGTAGTTACCAGAAGAAATGTCGCAGTTAATGTCGCGCTCTTCAAACTTGGTGTTAATAGGCAAAATAATGTCTGCCATTAAGCAGTCATCTTCCATCCAGATATGCTGGGCAATGAATGTTTCAATTTCAGGTTTGCGAATACCCTTCATGAAGTAATAACCACCGTTCCAAGAAGAAACCATCTTGGGGCAGTCGGTCCATACCATGTGAATAATTTCAGAACCAGGAACCGGGTATTGGTACTTCACAAACTGGTCTTCGGTAGGCAAGCCAGCACAGGTTACGCCATACCACTCCAGCGGGTGCTCATGAGTCCAATCTCCATTGAGCGCTTCATGAATAAGCGTTTCCGGAAGGAACGATTCGCGCTGGTCAGCGGCGTAAGGCCACAAAATATCATTCAAGGTAGGAATAATTTCAGAACGAGGAGCCGGCATTTGGCTATTCAAACCAAAGAGCTGCCATTCCATCATCTTTACTTGGTTGCGACCAGGCTTACCCAGTGCCTGCATACCCAAAAGAGCAACTTCCAAACGCGCAGGCTCATGCGAGTAGGTAGAACGAATCATAGAACCACCATTGCAGTGAGCAATAGACACATTGTGCTTTGCCCAGTGACGTGCTAAAGCCTTAATCTGACGTGCCGGAATACCGCAAACGCCTTCTGCCCATTCAGGAGTCTTTACAATACCGTCATCGCCACCGTTAATATGATAAACAAACCAGTCAAAGCCAATTGAGTGGGTGTCCAAATATTCCTTATCATAGGTTCCGTCTTGCAACCACACATACGCAATAGCAAGCTGCAAAGCACTATCGGTATTCGGATTGATAGGAAGCCATTTGTCAGCATGACTTGCGTTGCCATAGTTCACATCGGGGCAAATATAGATTTGCTTCACGCCAATGTCGGTTAAGAAGAAACAATAGCGGCTGGGGAAGCATCCGCCCCAACCCCACGGCGTGGTTTCAACGTCGCAACCCCAGAACAAAACACTGTCGGAGTTTTTCGCAACATCTTGGAACAGATTGTACTGGTCACCTTCACCTACAGGGTCTTGGCCCCAAATGTGCTTGGCACCCCAATACCAGCCTTCCCATGAGTCAGGGTTACGCGCTTGCATGGTGTATCCGCCGCCCTTTTCACGTCCGCTTTGAACAGCACCTTCTTGGTCGGCGTGCATCCAGAAGTCGTTCACCAGCTCTTTGCCGCCTTCTTCCAAGGCAATTTGGTCAAGCAAGTAACCTTCGGTGCCACGCGGGCCATGAATGGTTTTAATAAGGTGGTGGCCGTCGGATTGAACCAAAATAGAGTTCAAACCATAGGTGTCTTTAATGCGCCTAATTTCTTTAGAAATAATGTTAGTTGCCTGATCCCAAGAGATGCGCTCGTAGCGGCTAATACCGCGGTTTTGCGGGTTGCGCTCGCCTTCTGGATCCCAGTCAACACGCTTCATAGGATACAAAATACGGTTGGGGGAATATACACGCTCTTTGTACGCAATTGCAAAAGGTGAGAGCTCCGTCTTCTCCTTTGCTTTAAATTCCTTACCGCGAGCCTGAATTGTCCAAGGATTCAAGCCATCTTTGCTTTGGTGATCCACGTAGCTGAAGGGGCGTGTACGCAAAATTTTTCCATCGCGCACGTCAATTTCAGCGGTGTCCGATGCCGTACACGGACCGCAAAAACCCATGGTCTTCAGCGTAGTTTTAATTTCGCCAGGCATACGATTTCTCCTCTCAAGCTTTCTTCTGCTATGACTTTAAATAGTTACGTTGCCTTGTGAGGGTATACAGCAACGTATAAGCTTGGAGGTGCAGCTTTATGCTCAATTAGCAGCACCCCCATATACTGCTCCACCTGAAATTATGGCAAAGAGCAACCAAAAGAGGCACTGACAAAGCGACGGAATAACATGAGGTGCTGTGTGCAAAATTTACAATTATGTACAGTTGGGAATAATGAGATTTGCAGCAGATAACGGCTTATAGAGGTGCGGAAAGGGGCGAAGATGAAGAGAAGAAGGCGGAAGGAGAAGGCGGAAGGCGGCGAAGGGTGTTCGCTCACGGTCCTGTGCTCGATTTTCGTGATGCTTCGCTTATATCACGAAAATCTTCGTGCGGAGTTCGCTCAACCCTTCGCCACCTTCCGATTGTTTCGCTGCGCACAAAAAGGAGCTCCCGGGTGAAACCCCGGAAGCCCCTTGATTGTATCTTTACTGTGACGTTGTTTACTCGCCTACGTGCGAGCTGCCGTACATTACGTAATACTGAACAGCAAATGC
>CAZRFO010000003.1:0-24763 GCA_964599515.1 uncultured Eggerthellaceae bacterium
CTTTATTTTTCCCATAAAAACAAAACGTGACCGAAATATGATTTCGTAATAAAGCAATGAAATGCAAAAATGACAAGACAACGGAGCATTTTTATAAGAAGAAACCAAGGGTATTGTGCTTATACAGGGGTGTGCCAAAGGGTAAGCAGCCTTTGAGAAAGGGGTTACGGAAGGAACAGCGAAAGCAACCGTGCTCCTGCCACGTAGACAGTAGCTAATGTGTAAGGTCAGAGTAAATACGCAGGTGAGGCAGTATGAACTAGATAATTAATCCATAGGTTCAAACTGTTGGTACTAGAGCGAATTTTTTAGATTTAGGAGCTTTCGGAGGATGTTTCTTGGCCTGATAACGTGTATTTTAATAAAGCAACAAGGTAGCATACTTGGAGCGCAAGGGCATGTTTTGTTGACTTCGGGCTATTTGTGTGACGAGAGCATTAATTGTGAGCACGAGCCATGCAAAAGCAGAATAGCTCATTACAAAATGTAGTATTGCGCTTCATAAGCGGGTTATGCATAATAGCGCTTATGTTGCAAATGAGCGCCGCGTGCGCGTAAGTATTTACATAAGAAGTGTATCAGACCAAGTGGAAGGAATTATTATGTGTTTCAGACCAGCAGCTGTAGATGTTGATTTTAATGCCGCTCCCGGCGCTCCTGCTATGCCCGGTGCTCCCGGGGCTCCTGGTGCGCCAGCCGCTCCTGGCGCGCCAGCCGCTCCCGGTGCTCCTGCAGCCCCAGGGGCTCCCGGTGCTCCAACTGCTTCTGCGCCCGGCGCGCCAAGTGCTCCTAGTGCCCCTGGAGTGCCCGGAGTACCAAAAGCCCCCGGCGCATAAAGGGATTACGGTCGAAATATGGCGTGCTCATACGAGATGAGTACGCCATATAATTTTTCTATTGAAAAATGATGAGTAAAGTTATTGCTTAAGATAATTAACGATAGGGAGCTGATAATAAGAAAAAGTGGGAATTTTTGCGATGCGAGGTGCGCTTTTAGGTTATTTCCAATTTAAAAATTAAAAAACTGAGCCAACTAGCTCTAATCATGGCATTTTCTTGCGTGTCGTTTGTAAGGCGAGTAAGATACAGCTTATGAAAATTGTGGGCTTCGCTAACGCGATTGGCGAATATATCGCTTTAGCTTGAGGGGGATTGGTTATGTGTTATCAGTGTTCGGGGTGCGGTAAATGCCTTCCAAAAGATCAGCGCGATAAAATTACACCAAAATGTCCTTGCTGTAGGGCAGAGCTTAAACCAGGAATGCGAAGATGCCCTAAATGTGGCGCTTTTATAAGACCGCAGGTTGGAAGTGTGCCGGTAAAGAAAAGAAATAATTTTTCACTTTTAGATAAATCAGCTAATCTCAGCTAGTGAACATTTCTTATATTTCGTTTTCGGACAGCAAGTCGCTCAGTTCTTCTATTGAATGAATGCCAAGTTTTTTGAAAATATTATACTTATGCGCCTTTGCTGTTGCTTTCGAAATGCTTAAAGCATCTGCAATGTAGGCCGGATTTCTACCATTAGCAATAAAACGTAAAACATGACCTTCCCGATCGGTGAGACCATATTTCTTTTCAACAAGTAATATAGCCCTTTTTCGTCTGCCTGGCATAATTCCTCTAATAATGTCATATAGAGGTGTTCCCGATCGGGAATACTCAATTTCATCCAAAGCATCAATCATATCAATAATCGAGCGTGCCATATCTTGCTTACTCTTTTTACCAGCTAAATATTCTGGAACTGTTGTATATACCTTGGCACTTAAATCAAGAACGTTCAAAGTAGAATTTTTCATGCTCTGCTCCCCCCTGAGCTTAACACGCAAATTTTCAGGGAGTATAGCATATTGAGGATTAAAAAACAAAGGACCACTCTAAAAACTAGAATGGTCCTTGTCTAATTGAATATTGGGTAAAGGTTGTTTAGTTATGGCATATAAACAACAACTTTTTTACCTTTTTCCGCCAAGGCTTTTCCAACTTCGTCAAGCTTAACAAGCTCCATACAAGAAGCAAGGCAGTGAAGCATGCAAGTAGGCTTTTTGCCTTCTGCAACTCTGTCTTCACATAAGTCACATAAGTCGGAAGGAACAGGAACGTAATCCCAAAGCCATTTGCCGTTCATTTTCACGGGTCCCATTTCATTAATTTTGATGCCCCATTCGTCTAAAGGAATGTTGTGGGTATTGCGGCATGAAACCTCGCAAACATGGCAACCGGTGCAGTATTTGTAATCAATTAACATCGCGTAATCGCTCATGGTTTACGCCTCCTCTCGAGTAATATCCCAGCTTGCTGGATCGGAACCAATAGCGCCTTCTTCGGTTTCTGGAGCCAACGTACCTAAAGCGTCAAGGCTATCTACTTTGTAAATCTTGCAGCAAACATTCTTAAACGGTGCACCAAATCCAATACGACCAATAGCGCGGTGTGGAATTAAACTATTGATGTTAGACTTCCAAACACCATTTAAATTTGGAGTTTCAGGATCTTGCTCAGGGTACCACCAGCCGTGTTGTGCGTGAATTGTGCGCGGATCCACGGTAGGCGTAATTTGTGCTTTTTCAATAGCTTTGCCTAGCGGATTCTCGATGCAAACCCAGTCGCCGTCTTCAATGCCATATTTAGCAGCTGTTTCGGGGTTAATCTGAACCAGTGGGTTAGGCATAATAGCGCGAAGTGAAGGAACTTGGCGATGCTCGGAATGGAATGAAGTAGTTTCGCGACCGCCTGTAATCATAACCAAAGGATAATTTTCTTTCAAATCATCACGACCAGGAGTATAGGGAGTCATTGCATTTTCTTCAAAATAAGGAAGTGGATCCTCTCCCCAGTCTTCGTACAAGCTTGAGCATAGTTCAACTAGTCCAGTAGGCGTGTTGAATCCAGGATATCCATCGGAACGCAAAAGACCTTTTTCGTACTTCTTGTACTCAAACGGCATCTGGAACCAGCCTTCTTCTTGCAAATCTTCGAAGGTTTTGTCCACGCCACCATTGTGCAGTTGCTCTGTGAAGAAGTCTGCAACGTTATCCCATGGCCATGCTTGAGGATTCAAGCGTTTGCCAACCATAAAGTCAATTTCTAAGTCTGACTTACAGTCGCCTACTTCAACTACCTTATTCATAGCCATAACCATATGAGTGTTACGGCCGAAATGAGGAAGAACCATTCCGTCATGCTCAGCAAAGGTGGTAACAGGCAAGAACAAGTCGCACAAGCCCATAGCCGTTGGTGTCATGAAGACATCTTGAACTACATTAAATTCCATTTTTTCAAGTGCTTTAAACCAACGCTTACCTTGAGCATTCGTTGTGTTGGCAATGCCGTTTGTGGCATAGAACCAAGCCATTCTCAAAGGATAAGGCTTGTCCGTTTCTAGAGTGTCTAGGATGCAGTCAGGATGGGCAATAACGTGTGCTGCTTGGAATCCGCGATAATGTTCAAGATCGGTAATTTGTTTTTCCATCATTCCTTCTGGGAGCTGTTGAGCACATTCGTAGCGCCACTTACCCATAAATGATGCGGGCACAGCCAAGGTCACGCCACCAGGAACGTCCAAATCACCCAAGATAGCAGCAATAATCAAGAAGCAGTGGCCAGCTTGAACACCGTTTGAGTTGGTATCAATTGCAAGACCCCACATGAATGAGGACGGATGGGCATTTGCAACGGCGCGGGTGGCTTCAGCAATAAGGTCTGCAGGAACCCAGGTAATCTCTTCCACTTTATCCAGGGGATATTGCGCTGCACGTTCTTTCAGTTCGTCAAAGCCATAGCACCAGTTTTCAACGAAGTCATGGTCATATAAGTCTTCTTGAATAATAACGTTAATCATGCCAAGACCTAGAGCTGCATCAGTACCAGGACGAAGTTGCAGGTGATATTCTGCATGAGCAGCGCACCAAGTAACGCGAGGGTCGATAACGATGAGTTTTGACCCAAGCTTCATTAAATCAATAATCGAATGACCGAAAAATCCGTCAGGATTCGAGAACAGAGGATCCTTTCCCCAAAGTACAATATATTTCGGGCATTCCCAACGAGGATCATCAAAACGATCGGGGAAATACGCTGCATAGTCAAGTTCTGGATAACCAGCGCCAAGGATGAAGTCTGCAACTGAACAACGCGGCCCATAGCAAGAGTCACCAGACATAGGGAAGCAGCTATTAGGTGTTCCAAGCGCTGCATATGCCAAAGGTGTCTTGTAAAGCGTAGCTTCGCGACCAGTACCCTGGAATGCAACAATTGCTTCAGCGCCGTAATTTTCCTTGATGTAATTAACGCGCTCTTCAATAATATCTAAAGCTTCGTCCCAAGAGATACTTTCCCATTTATCTTTACCACGATCCTTTGGGTCACGTTTGAGTGGTGTGGTAATGCGCTTGTCGTTATACATATACTCAGGTAAAGTAAGACAACGGACGCATAAACGACCATGGGTAATAGGGTGGTCGGGGTCGCCCTCGACATTCACAACCTTTCCGTCTTTGACAGTTAGATACATTCCACAACCAACTGGGTGATCACCAGGAGGCGACCAAGCGCAAGTACGACATTTGAACGTACCATCGCCGCATTCGATTATTCTTTCTGACATAATCTCTCCTCTCGTTTCTCTTCCTACTCTTCTTTATCTACAGACGTTTTCTACTTAGCAATAAGAGAAAACGAAGCTGCCTAAATATTTGTCTCGTTATGCTGTAGGCGGCTTAGGAGCGCCGGGTGCCGTTGGGGCGGCAGGAGCGCCAGGAGCTGCTGGAGGCTTAGGAGCGCCGGGTGCCGTTGGCGCTCCTGGGGCTGCCGGTGCGCCGGGAGCTGCTGGCTCTAAATCCTCAAATCCCTCAGTTGAACATTTGCAAAACGGGCACTTACTTGGTAGTTCGCCGTTGACGCGGTTAATTCGTTTGCCGCAATTAGGACATAATACAGGACCATTTCCGCCTGCTTCTGCTGGTCTAAAACACATACGAATTCCTCCCTATTTGATTTTGGATCTGAAACATTAGGTTGAATAGTTCTGATTAACTCAAAATATAATTATTAATGAGAAAATCAAATCTGATTCAAGCCTTATTTGAAAGATATTCTTATTTTCTATCATTGCATAGTCTGAAATTTAGTCTTAAAAACAAAAGAATTTAATACACTTTAATTTTAAAACGAATAATCAAAAAAATAGCTGTCAACAGGTAAATCAAAATTAATTCGTTCTTTATTGAATATATTAGATATGGATGATTTTCAATTAAAAATAGTATTGTTCTCAACAAAGTATATAGCCCAATTTTATTGCAGCACTTTTAAAATAGTTATAGGATTGAAGCACAGCACAAGGATATGTGCTTTCTAAGAAATACAAATCTTATATTGGAGGTTTCACGATGTGCTTCAGACCAGCAGCAGCGGAAATGGTAAACAAATGTAGGGAGTGCGGTACTGAATGTGCGCTCGATTTGACTACATGTCCTGAATGTGGCGCTGAATTGCCAAAGATTCCTGGAATGGGCGTTGGCGCTCCTGGCGCGCCTGGGGTTCCTGGTGCACCGGGTGTTCCTGGCATGCCTGCAGCTCCCGGCATGCCAAGTGCACCGGGAGTTCCAAGCGCACCTGGGGTTCCTGGGGCGCCTGCGGCTCCTGGAGCGCCCGCGGCTCCCGGTGCGCCTAAAGCTTAAGCGCCAATATATTCTTGTCCGTTAGATTCAACTAAAAGAAGGATTAGTTGAATTTTATGGAAATAAAGCAGAGAAAATAGAGAGAAAGATGGAGGAGGAGAAATGGACTACCGCGAGTTCTTAGACTCGATAGACCGCAAGGCCTATCATGAAGGAGAATGGCGTTGGCAGGAAGGCGATCTTACCGTTACTCGTACGAATCATTGGTCACCCCCAGGCTGCCATAATGGTTGCGGCGTACTCTTATCGGTTGACAAGGACGGGAAACTTGTTCACATTGAAGGTGACCCGCTGTCCCCGTTTGCTGGTGGTAAATTATGCATGCGCTGTTTAGATATGGTGGAAGCCGTTAACCATCCTGATCGCTTGAAGTATCCTTTGCGCCGTGCTGGCAAGCGAGGAGAAAACAAGTGGGAACGCATATCATGGGATGAAGCTTACGACGAAATCGTTGAAAAAGTTAACTACATTAAGAAAAACTTTGGGTCTCATACCATTATTTTTGACCATGGTACTGGACGTAATATTGGTTGGCAGCTCCCCTTGTTTGCATCTACCGCATTAGAGACTCCGAATGTTTGTAACTTTGGGTTTACGGGCTTTGCCTGCTACTTGCCCCGCATGATTGGTGCTTCTGCAAAAATGGGCGAGATGACCATTATTGACGTATCTGAGACACATGAGCTTCGTTATGCAGATCCAACTTTCCGTCGACCCGACGTCATTGTTGTCTGGGGTAATGAGCCTTTGAAGTCTAATGCGGACGGTTTTATCGGTCACTGGATTGTTGAATGCATGCAATACGGTTCAAAAATCATTTCAATTGACCCGCGCTTGACATGGCTTGGCTCACGTGCGGAAGTTTGGCTTCAGGTTCGCCCTGGTACCGATGCGTGCATCGGTATGGCTATGCTTAATGTCATCATCGGTGAAGATTTAGTTGATCATGAGTTTATTGATTGCTGGACTTATGGTTATGAAGCTTTGGTTGATTCCGTAAAGGATAAAACACCGGAATGGGCTGCAGAGATTTGCGGTGTTGAAGCTGAGGATATTCGCAAAGCAGCTCGTTTGTACGCAAATGCAGAATCTGCTGCTATTCAGTGGGGTCTTGCTTTTGAGCAGCAGTTATCGGCTTTGGGTGTTACTGCTGCGGCGTGCGACTTGATGGGTGTTACGGGAAATATTGATAATCCTGGTGGCAACTTACTTATTAAGTGTGCTTTTGATATTGAAAAGCGTTATGGTTTGGGAGACTTTAAGATTCCGCGTGATGAGTACGCTGGAAAGATGACTTTGTCTGCCGGTATCGAATCTTCTGACATTGTTGCCTGCGCCGCTTCTGACCCGTTGTTGCTTGCTTGCGAAACAGGAGAACCTTTCCAACCTCAAATGCTCTGGATTGAATCCGCTAATCCGCTAGCATGTTCTGGCATGGACGCTCCTCGTATGTACGAGGCTTTCAAAAATATTCCTTACATCGTTGTTGCTGATCCCTTTATGACACCAACAGCTGTTGCTTCTGCTGATATTGTTCTGCCGGTTGCAATGAGCTGTGAGCGTAATGCAGTTCGTACTTGGTGGACTCCTGCTCGTTCTATTTCTAAATGTACGAGCTATTATGAAGCGAAATCAGACGAAGATATTATTCTTGAACTTGGTAAGCGCTTAATGCCTGAAAACTGGCCTTGGAAAGACGATAAAGAATTGTCTACTTGGTATTTGTGCGATCAGTATGCTAAGGATGGAACTCGTTACGAAGGCGACTTTGAAGAGCTTCAGGCACGCGGCGGTTATAAATACGATCCATGGGATTCTGAATACTATAAGTATAAGAAGGGAATGTGCCGTCCAGACGGAAATCCTGGCTTCGATACTGCTACTGGTCGTTTTGAGTTCTGGTCATGGGGTTACAATCATTGGGGCGTAGATCCAATGCCCTATCATATTGAGCCTAAGGATTCGCCTGTTTCTACTCCAGAGAAACTAAAGGAGTATCCGTTCGTTGCAACCTCTGGTGGACGTTCATACGAGTTCTTCCACTCTGAGCATCGCCAGCTTGAGACGATGCGTGAATTCCATCCGTGGCCATTAGTAACAATTCATCCTGATGCAGCTGCCGAATATGGCATTCAAGATGGTGATTGGGTTTGGATTGAAACCTCTCATGGACGTTGTCGTCAGAAGGCATTCCTATTCCCTGGTATCAAAAAGGATACCATTCACTTGGAGCATGCTTGGTGGTTCCCTGAGCAAGAGCCTGCAGAACCTAGCCTGTATGGTACTTTCGATTCTAACATCAACAATATGGCTTTGAACTTCGAGACAGGACAAGGCGGTATTGGTTCTGGTATCAAGAGTTTCTTGGCTAAAATTTATAAGTATCAAGAGGGCGACGAAATGCCGGGTGAAAAGGTTACACGTAATGGCGGCTGGATGGACTACATCCCTGGTGTAATGGCTGGAGATAAAGAGTCGGCTGAAAAACGTGCAGCAGAGGGCAATGAATACCTCCAAAAGCAACTCGAGAACGCTCGTCGTGTTCAGGAGCTCAAAGTAGAGGATGCGGACATGCAAGGACGCAATGCTCTAGAGTATGCCAAGGAACATGCCGATGAGGTTATTCGTTAATTATCGAGATTGTTAGGAAGAAAGAGGAGGCGAACATTATGTCAAAAGCAATTCTTGTTAACCTTGACTACTGCACAGGATGCCATTCTTGTGAAGTTGCTTGCAAAAAGGAACTTGGGCTTCCCAAAGGTGAATTTGGCATCAAAGTGACTGAAGTTGGACCATATCAGTACAGCGAGCGCGAAGCAGTGAAGGGTAAGTGGGAATGGACGTATTCACCAGTTATTACTAATGCTTGCGATATGTGTGTTGCTCGTACTGAAATTGGCAAAATGCCAATGTGCGTTCAGCACTGCCAGGCATGGTGCATGTATTTTGGAGAAATTAGCGATCTAGCCGCAAAAATGGATAGTCAAAACCGTTGGGCTTTACTTACCAACAAGGAAGCATAATAGAGGTTTTAATGGTATGGATGCTTGTATAAGCAAGTGTCCATACCTGTTAAAGCAAGTAATTTCGAAAAAGAGAAAGGAGTGTATAGCTCGAAATTACAAAAAGGGGAAGAGTAAAAAAGTTTCAGATTTCTTTTTGTACTCTCAATGTGGATGAGGGATTACGAATCAGACGTCGTAATTCCTTAAATGTATTGCAAGGTAGAAAATAAAATTGCCTGTAGTACAAAATTGACAATATTCTAGGAGGGAAAATGTCAAAAGAAATTCAACATGATGAGCAGGGACGTCCGATTTATGGAGTGACGGTTCAGATTGCTGCATTGCTCGTTATTACAATGCAGTATGTTCAGTCATTTGTAACACCTGCATTATCAACAGTTAAGAAGGCTTATTCAAGCATTGGTGTAGATGACACCATGATTGCAAATATCCAGGGCATTCCGTCATTGATGGCAATTTTTGGTGCAATTCTTGTAGGTGTTCTTGAGCGCTACATGAAGAAAAAGCACATTCTTGTTTTAGCACTTATTTTAATGTTTGCTGGTTCTTTAGCTGGTCTTTGTCCTGAAACAGAATTTGGCTTCTATTTGTTGCTTGCTAGCCGCGTTATGCTTGGTCTTGGCCGTGGTATGATTTTCCCCATGGCTTCTTCATTTATTGCTGACCTGTTCTTTGGTGCTCAACAGGCAAAATTGATGTCTTGGAAGACCGCAGTTGGCGGTTTATCGGGTTCTTTGTTCCAAATCATCGGTGGTTTGCTTGCTGTTATGTCTTGGCGCTATGCTTTTATTGGTATGTTGATGTGGGTGCCAATCGCTGCCCTTTGTATCGCGTGGTTGAAAGAGCCTGAGGTTAAAGCAGCTGGTGGCGTTGACGAGAGCGGTAAGAAGGGTAATGCTTTAAAGGCAATTTCTCCGTTTGCATGGGTAATGTTTGTTGTCTTTGGCTTCTGGAACATCTTCCAGTTCGTTTACATGGGCAACACTTCCTTGCTCATCAAAGCAAACGGTTTAGGTGAATCTGCTATGGCTGGTTACATCATGTCTCTTGAGACTGCTATGAGTGCTGTTGCTGCACTGCTTTATCCACTGTGGCGCGGTAAAGTTGGCGGTTTTGATATGGTTATCGCCATTGCACTTGAAGCTATTGGTTATACGATTATCGTGAATTATGGTACTGATGCAACTATGTTTATTGCTGGTACAGTTTGCTATGGCTTAGGATTTGGTACATTCAATCCTATTTTGATTCTTCAATTGGTTCATGTTTTACCAAAAGAAGGCGCAACTTTGGGTCTGTCATTATTGGCTGCAGCTCAAAATTTCTGCCAGTTCCTTTCCGCAAACGTTTTAGCCATTGTTAATCCGTTATTCGGTCTTGATACTTCTGCAGCGGGTAAGTTTACGTCTGCAATGTATGGTGCATGGTTCTACTTTGTAGTTATTGCTATTATCATAGTTATTCTGCGTGCTAAAGCGCCTCAAATGATAGCCACTTACAACAAGGCAAAGAAGACCGAAGAATAACATCGAAGTATTAATTTTTGCTAATATGATTCCTCCTTCTGTGATATGTTTTAGCTATTGCAGAAGGAGGTTTTGTTAAAACTAAGGCTATATGCCATAAAAAAGCATTATGAATACAAATATGTTTTCTGAAAAAGGGAGGTTCAGAAACGTATGCAATTAACCGATGTAGATCCTGTAAAAAAAAGGGAACTTAAAAGAAAGTATCGTAATCCTCCAACCAGCACATATCGCTTGCTGCGCATTGTTCGAATAGGTTGTTTGTTGCTTGCGCTTGTATGTGCATGCTTTGCGATGCCTTTCTCTCCTTTTGGAGAGAGCTTTAGTATGGTGTTTGTAATTGCTGGTAATATTCTTGTTGTTGCGGCTATTGTTATTGATGCTACAAAAATGAGAACGCTTCGTGAAGAGTATATTAACGAGATACTTAACCGTAACTCTAAAGAAAATCGTAGAGCACAAAAAGCTGCCCGTAAAGAAGAAAGAGAAAAAAAAGAACAAAAAGGACCAAGTATTGAAGAAATGCTCAACGATGATTCGTTGGGATATTGGGAGAAGGTAAAACTTCGCGCGCGTTTAAGCGCTCAAGCAGCGCAAGAAAGTCCAAGAGTGAAATGACCAAGGGGAGGTAGTCATGAAGCTTGTCCGAAACGGACTGTTTCTTGGTAAAGTGCAGTACTGTTGGGTAATTGCTGTTTGCTGTGGATTGCTGCAAGCTTTCGGCATGGGTCTTATTTTAAATTGCAGTAGTTTGTTTTATGTGTTTATCTGCGACGATATGGGATTTCTTCGTGCAGATATTTCAACATATATGACAGGTTATTTTGTAGGCACAACTATTGTTACGCCTATTGCTGGTTTTCTTCTTTCTAAGTTAGACATTAGAAAAGTTATGACGGTTGCGATATGTATCCTTTCTTTATCCGTTGTTGCGATGAGTACCTATCAAGAAATTTGGCAGTGGCAGGTTTCAGGCTTTTTGGTTGGATCAGCGGGATCGTGTATTTTTGTTTTGCCTAGTGCATCAATGATAGGAAACTGGTTTGTTAAAAGGCGCGGTACAGTTTATGGAATAGTTATGGCCTGTTCAAGCATTTCCGCTGCTGTATTTGCTCCCATTCTCAATAATATTATTACTGTTTTTGGATGGCGAACAGGTTATTTGTTTGTAGGCATTTTAGCTTTTGTAATAATTTTTCCTTGTTGTGCGTTATATAGATATCGTCCATCAGATATAGGTTGTAAGCCTTATGGTGGAGACGAATTTGATGAGGAAAAAGAAGAAAAGCAAAAGAGTGGAGTAAGGACAAAGGTTGCAATTGCTTCAGTCTCATTTTGGTGCTTATTCTTGTTTGCAGGGATTGCCTCATTTAATCATGGTGGGGTAGAGCAGCATATACCTGGATATATGGTTCAAATTGGTTTAGGAACAGCATTTGGAGCTACAGTTGTTTCTGCTCAATCCGCAGGAAGTGTGGCTGATAAGTTCATAATGGGCTGGCTCAACGATAAGATTGGTGTTCAAAAGACCACTATTGTTGAGTTGCTTGTAATTATGCTAGGACTAATCGGATTCATTTTTGTAAGAGAACCAATCCTGTTAATTTTGTCTGCAATCGCTTTTGGCGTGCAAGATTCATTGATGTCTGTAAGTCTCCCACTTCTAATTCGAGAGATTTTTGGCAATAAATATTATACGCAAATTCATGGGTTAATCCGCGCTGGTGTTGGAACGCTCGGCACTTTTTCGGGAGTTTTTGTTGGCTGGGTATATGACACAACGGGAACTTTCGAACCAGCTTTTGTAATTCTTATCATTTTGTTTGCCATTGATATTCTTTGTGTGATTGCTGCATATTTCTTTGGTAAGAAGCTTAAGTGGGAACATCCAGAACCGGTAGAACCTGTAAAAGAATAGCAGTTTTTAAGAATGTTCTTCGAGTTGTATTGGGTGTAATAAGGAAAAGTTAGTGTTAAGGAAACAAGATGTGTTATACATGTACTCACTGTAATCAATGTGGTTTGTATTCAACAAGAACCGAGCTGCAGTGTGCCGATTGCGGTACTCCAATGCCGGTAGGCACTTCTTCTTGTCCTAATTGTGGTGGTAGGAAAATCAAAGCAGTACAAATGCCGAATGCGCCCGCGCGAGACCATTCTTCTAAGTTAAAAGTAGTTAATGAATAATGAAATTTGATTGAAAGGAGTTGAGTATGACTCAACTGTATGACGTTTCAACAGATGAACGCTTTGCGCAAGCGGGCGACAAAATGACCTTACGTGAAAACGCTATGGCAATTCTTAAGGGAGAACAACCAGAATATTATTTCGATATTATGAAAGCTGCGACAATTGTTCCTGATCCTCATTTCGTTGCTTGCGCAATTCCAAAGGACGGAAAAGAGCACGTTGATCCATGGGGTGTTACGCGATGCTTTTTGCCAACAGCTCCTGGTGCGCATCCTGTAATTACCGATGAAAATAAAGTTGTTAAGGATATAGAAAATTGGAAAGAGGAAATTATCCTTCCTCCTGTCGAAGGTTTAGATTGGTCAAAGGCAAAATCGGTTGCTGATGGCGTTGATCGTTCAGCAAAATTTGTTTGCTTGTTTAGCGCATGTGGCTTGTTTGAGCGTAGTCATTTTTTGATGGGCATGGAGGATGCGTTTTGTGCTTACTTAGAAGAGCCTGAAGCTATGTTTGAAATGCTTAAAGTTGTTGCGGACTGGAAGATTCGTTACATTCATGAAGCAGCTAAGCAAATTCATCCTGATATGATTTTCTATCAAGACGACTGGGGCTCTAAGCAGAATCTTTTCCTTCCTCCTGAAACATGGCGTGAAATTATAAAGCCGTTACATACTAAGATTGTTGAAGCAGCACATGAAGAAGGTATGCTGTTCGTTCATCATGCTGATTGTATTTGTGAGCCTGTTGTAGAAGACATGGTTGAGATGGGTATTGATGTTTGGGCTGATGTAATACCGCAAAATAATATTCTTGCTATTAAAGAGAAAGTTGCGGGGCGTATGTGCCTTAAGGGTGGTGTTGATTGTCCGGCAATCGACTCTGATTCCGTGAGTGAACAAGAAGTTATTAACGAAATACATCGTGTTGTGGACACGTATTGTCCTGGCGGCTATTTCTATCCTGCGTTATCAAATTCTGCACTGTACAACAGTCCAAGAAACGACGCTGTTGCTAAGGCTGAATTATTGAAATACGGACGTGAGTGGGCTGAGAATCATACCATTTGTTAATTAGTGTTTCGCTGATACTTCATGGAGCGATTTCTCCATTAGCGTTTAATTTGTATAGAGATTTGTTGCGATAAGGTAATAGGGATAAATAGGAAAAGGAAGGGATTATTATGAGTGATTCTATTAATTATACTGATTATATTTTAGATCGTGTTTACGAAACTAAATATGAAGACCTTGAATCAGAAGCAATTCATAGGGCAAAAGCTCGTCTGATTGATGCAATGGGAGTGTTATCTATTGGAGCGACGATTCCTGATACTAGAGCAACTGTTGAGATGGTTGCGGCCTCCGGAGGAAAAGAAGAAGCATCAGTTGCCACGTTTGGAATTAAATTACCAATGGAAGCTGCAGCTTTCTTAAATGCAATTATTATGCGCTCATATGATTTTGAGCCTATTGATGCAGAGTCAATCGAAGTAGCAGGTCCAACAACAGCAGCGCATATATCAGGCACAACTATACCTACTGCTCTTGTTGCTGCAGAAGCTATGCATGCTTCTGGCAAAGATTTATTGCGCGCTCTAATTTTGGGCGATGACTTAACTGCTAGAGCACTTAATGCTTCGTGCTTTAGCGTACATGATAATTTTGATGGTAATGGTACTGCAAATTTGCTGGGTTCAACATTGATTGCAAGCTTGCTTTTGGGGTTAACTAAAGAAGAAGCAAAGGGCGCATTAGCGGTTGCAATTAACGAGATGAGTGGATCCATGCAGACTGTTTTTGAAAAAACAGTTATATTTAAATTCCCGATTTCGGCTTCTGCGAAGAACGGCATTTTTGCTGCAAAGCTTGCTCAGAGTGGTTATACCGATTGTTTGGCTGATCCGATTAATGGCAAGCGTGGCTTCTTCGAACTGTATTATTCTAATCCTTCACCGGAAGTAATGCTTAAAGATTACGGTAAACGCTTTATTGCTGACTGTGTTATTAAGCCATGGCCAAGCTGTCGAGCAACTCATGCATCAGTTGATTCTGTACTCAATGCTTTGCAAGGTCGTAAATTTGAACCAGAACAGGTTGAAGCCATCAATGTGCATATTACTCAGGGCTCTAAAAACTTCGTGGGTCAAGGCTTTAAGTTTGGTATGAGCAAAAATTTCCAAGGCGCTTTTAGCATTGACTTCCTTGTTGCAACAGCTGTATTGCGTGGTGATGTGCGGGCAGAGTTCTTTACTCCTGAAATGATGACTGAGGAACGTTTGGGTAAGATGCTCGAAAAAGTCAACTTAATTCCTGACCAGCCGGCTGGTACTTCTTCATTTAAAGTTGATTCCGATATCAAACTCACTGATGGTTCTGTCTTGGAATACCACACAACTTATCCGCTTGGCGATTACTATCGTAGTCGTATGACAGAAGAACAATTCTTTGGAAAGTATTATGCAAATATTGAGTTTGGTGGTCGAGTTTCTAAGGAAAACGCAGATAAGATTGTTGAAATGATTAAAGACCTTGAGAGCGTTGATGATATTGCTAAGTTAATGGATCTTATTCGTTAGAAATAAAGTGTGATTCTGATTATCTTGGAATATTAATATTCCAAGATACTTCGATTTATTGGATTAAAATACGATAAAGAAAGTCGAGCGTTATATGTATATTCCCTACAATGAAAAGGAATTGGTAGTTTCTGATATAGTTCCGGCAACATCGAAAACAATTGAATTCCAACAGTTTTCCTATCCTATCCCTGAACGTCAGGCGTATATAAACACTCTTGAGAAGCATCCAACATGGATAATAACAGGGTATGAAGTCCAACGCTTTTATCCAAGGGTTTTCCCTGAGTCTGTTGCACGTGGCATGGTTGCAGAAGCTGCACCATTTAATGCAAAAGAAGAAGCAGGCGGAAAAGATATGTTTGGCATTGAGTGGGTGTATATGCCTGAAGTTGGCGGTTCTATGGAGGTAGAAGGCGCCCGACTTATGGATGATGTTAACGATTGGAAAGAGGTTGTTAAATTTCCCGATGTTGATTCGTGGGATTGGGAAGGTTCAGCAAGACTTAATGCTGGATATATCCGCGAAGATAAATTTATTCAGCCATGGCTCTATACTGGTTGGTTTGAGCGTTTGATTTCATTTATGGGGTTTGAAGATGCGGCGGTTGCCCTATTGGATGAAGATCAAGAAGATGCTATCAAGGAGCTTATGAGTGCTCTTTCTGATGTTTATATTGACGTAATCGATCATTACGTTAAGTACTATGATCATATTGACAGTTTCCTAATTCATGATGACTGGGGTTCTCAGGCCGCGCCTTTCTTTAGTCCCGATGTTGCAAAAGAACTTTTTGTACCAGCTATGAAAAAAGTTACTGATCATCTTCATGAGCTTGGATTGACGGCGGAACTTCATAGTTGTGGCAAACATGGTACGCAGCAGATCGAGAATATTATTGCAGCTGGTTGGGATGCATGGATGCCGCAAAAGCTAAACGATATTGATGCTTTGTGGCAACAGTATGGCGATAAAATTCTTTTATGTCCTCAAGTTCCTCAGAACTTAAAAGAAATGTCGGAAGAAGAGCAAATTGCTGCTGCTGATAAGTATGTTGAAAAGTACTGCACTACCCCAGGAAAACCTGTTTTTATCAGCATGTACGACAAAAGCCTTCTTTTGCCGGCTTTTCGAAAGGAACTTTATATCAAATCTAGAGAAGCATATAACAACTGGCCTGATGCCTAATGTTAAACAGTAAGATGTGCGGTATCTAATAATCACTAAAGGAAAGTGGCTAGCAATGATTGATAAGTTAGCCACTTTCCTTGTGTTTACTTGAAAAATTTAGGGTATTCTATTTCAAGATTAAGCTCAGCTTGAATACCTTCAAGTGTGCAACGAGTTAGCATAAATAATCCCTGATAAAAAGAATGATTTGTGTCTGTTTCGGCTAATTCTAGGTAGTGAGTAGCCCAAGTAAGGAAATGCTGTTGTAAATATTCGTGCAGATTTTCGGGCTGATGCCGTGCAATCCATGCCATCATTGCAAGCATTAATCCAAAATGGTCTTCTGGCTCATCGGTGCTCTGTTGTTTTTCTATGCCGTTTTCGCGCATCCAATGGCGAAACCCTAGGCAAGTTTCTCCAAAAACGGCGTTTTCCCAATCGGTATAAACGCTGCCATAAGGAGGAGCTTGTCGTTTTCCTGGGCCTGCTATAACGCGTCGGTACTCATCGACTAGAACATCATTTATACCTTGCGATAAACCACTTACAATAAGGTTCAAAGCATTTTCTGCATCTTCTTTAGTAGTAAAAGGCCACTCTTGAGCCGCAGACTCGATATCAAGTGACTTCCAGGCTTCTAATTGCGCAGCAACTTCTTTAGATTTTGGATTGTTAAGATACAAGGGAGAAAGCGCATCGCCTACAAAAGCAATTGCCTCATATGTTTGTATTTGCCAATGGCTTTTACTGTTCTCTAAAAAATCAGTCATCTTTGCCTCTTTTTTGCTTTATGAATGAGATAGCGAGACCGTAAAAGCCTCGCTATCAGCATAAATCATTTGTCAACGAAATGCTTACAGTACGCAAATTCCAACCGATAGCTGTACTGCATAGAATACCAAGCGGGCTAGGAAAATACCAACCAAAGCAAATATTACCGCAGCGCCGGCGGCCGCTTTAATGTACTTTCCCATAGCTGCAGCAATGGTGCATCCACAAGCTAGCAACAAGCAAATAACAGCAGCAATTTCATAAGGGCTTACAGCAGCTGCTAAGCTGGCTCCATCTACCAAAGCATTACTCATGGCAGATACATTGCCTACAAGCATTATCAAACCAGCAACAGCAAGTACAGCACCAACAGCGGATACTGCAATAAGAGCACCTTTTGCCTGGTCTGTTTTGTTAACTATAGCAAGAAGCAGCGTTCCAAAGGCTGCGCCACCAATAAGGGCAAAGCCAACCAGTTGCACAGGAGACAACATGGTATTCCAAGAAGCAATGGTTTCCATATTGTAGGCTAAACCACAAAAAGCAGCAAAAATAACGGCTAGTATAGCAACAACTACAGAAAATACTTTTTGCAAGTCTTCTTTGAGCTTACCGGTAAAAGCAAGCGCGACATATACCAACATCGCAATAACAAACACAACGCCTACGGCTATTTCATTAGATAGTGGGGAAGACCCAACGCCAGCAAATACACCAAAAGCTTTTGCGGGAGAACCCAAATGGAAAAACGCAGCTACAAAGCCAACAAGAGTTACAATCGCAGGCACTATGGTAAGTTTATTAATTTTAGATAACTCTTCATTAGTAAAATCAGTGGTAAGAAAAGCGCAGGATAGCGCTATGAAAGCGCCCGCACCTATAGGTGCTAGTGTAGTGAAAAATGCCAAAGGCAGCTCAGCAAATGCAGTTTCCATTGTTTATTGCACCTCCAAAGGGTTAACAATTTTGCCACTCATGTTGCCTACTGGCAAAGCATCGCGACTAGGATTAATATACAAATTAGGGTTCGTGTAAGAAGGTTCAGGTAATGGTGCAATTGCAGCTTGAGTTCCCTTCTTACTCATTTCTTCAACGGTGCCAAAATCAAGTGCACGCGCTGGACAAGACATCACGCATGATGGTTTTTCACCTGCAGCAACTTTATCGGCGCACCCATTACATTTTGCGGAAACACCTTTGTTAGAGTCAACTTTAGGAGCGTTGTAGGGACATGCCATATGACAATAACCACATCCAATGCATCTGGTCTCGTCAACAGAAACAAGGCCTGTATCAGAGTCTTTATGCATTGCGCCTGTGGGGCATGCCTTAACGCAGGCAGGATTTGAGCAGTGATTGCAGCTCATGGATAAGGGATAGCTTACGCAAGTGGTGGTGAAACAGTTGTTTTCATCACGATTTGTTTCGCCATAGGTTATTTCATATACTTTGCGGTATGAAATTCCTAAATCGCAGTTATTTTTATCTTTGCAGGCAAACACGCAGGTTTTGCAACCAGTGCAGCGAGTGCCATCGAAATAGAAAGCATATTGCGTCATTTCAATCATCCTCTCTTTGAACTGGCCGCTTAGGCTTTGACCTTAGTAACTTGACAAATATTGGTGTGCTGAGGGTTGCCCTTTGCAAAGGGGCTTGGACGGTGGGTGGTAAGTGTGTTGATACAACCGCCTTTATCAACACGATCAGGGTCATTAAACATATCAGCATTGTGCCAAGCGCCTTGAGACATTGCTACTGTGCCAGGAACAACACGAGGGGTCACTTTTGCCAAAACTTCAACGGTGCCAAATTGATTATTGATACGAATAGTGTCGCCTTGTTTGATGTTTCGAGGTTCTGCATCTATAGGGTTAATCCATGCTTCTTGAGGATTAAGTTCTTTCAGGATAGCAACGTCACCCCAACTAGAATGCAAACGACCGCGGTAGTGGAAACCAGAAAGCACTAAAGGATACTCTTCTGTGGTGGTTTCTACGCCGTACCATTCAGGAACATACGTAGGAATGGGACGTACGTGGTCGTCTTCTGCGAACTCGTGATTTTCAATATAGGTGGCTAACGCTTCAGAGTAAATTTCAATTTTTCCTGTTGGAGTGGTTAAGGGATTAGCAATGGGGTCTTTGCGGAAAGATTCAAGTGCAATAGTGCGACCATTGGGGTTCTTGCGCGTAATAACACCTTGCTTGAAAGCGTCATCCCATGAAGGCAGTTTTGAGTCTTTTGCACAAGAGTCGGCATAGAGCTTTTGCTGCCATTCAACCTGCGTACGACCTTCAGTGAAAATTTCGTAGGCGCCTTTGTAGTCTTCTGGATAGAGCTCTTCGCATTTCTTTGCAATCAAAGCAGCTGCATCGTAAGCGCTTTTACGTTCAAACTTTGGAGCGTAGGGTTCGGACCCCGCAAGCATGTAACCATCATCGCCGCCCGTACCAATCATAGAAGATTGCTCTAAGCGGAAAATATCAGGCAAAATAATGTCTGAGTATTTCATAGAATCGGTCATTAGAATATCAGATCCTAAGATGAATTCGCATTTGGTTTCGTCAACTAAAACATCGTGAATCCAGTTGATATCACCGTTTTGATTAGTAACGCAGTTGCCTGCCCAGTTAATCACAAACTTAATGTCGGTTGACAACTGGGTAGTACCTGTAACGCCGTCGCTTTTTTCTGTCATTAAATGACCACGGTCAATTGCATCTACCATGCTAAACACCGAAATTTTGCTCCCACAGGTTTTGCCTGTCATGTTGGTAGGAATGTCAGGCAAGCTAGACAAACTGATGGAGTAAGAGCCTTCACGTAAACCCGTAGAGGTACCTTCAAGACCAATATTTCCAGTAAGAATAGGAATCATGCAAATGGATAAGCCATTCATTTCGCCATGGCTTCTGCGCTGAGGACCCCAACCTTGATCGACAAATACGGGGCTCATGGTACCGATTTCTTTTGCGAGTTCCTTTATTTTTGCTACAGAAATGCCGGTAATCTTAGACGCCCATTCGGGGGTTTTCTCAACCATGTCGTAGCCTGTGCCCATGATGTAATCATAGTAAGAAGCGTTTTTGCCTTTTGCAGATTCAGGTAAGGTTTCCTCATCATAGCCCACGCAGTACGTATGCAAAAAGTCTAGGTCAATCCAGTTGTTCTTAATAAGCTCATGGGCAAGTCCGCCAACAAGAGCAGAGTCGGTGCCGGGATTAATAGGTAACCATTCGTCTGAGTGACCAGATAAAGAGTCGTTAAAACGAGGATCTATGACATAAATTTTTGCTTTGGTTTTTTCACGCATGGCTACATAGTCATGATGAGAAACTGCTCCGCCTTGGCGTGTTTCAACAGGGCTAGTACCAAACATCAAGACAAGGTTTGCATCGCGAGCGGCCGAAATGGTAGAACCAGAGCTTGCCTTGCCCCACATGTAAGGAGTAATCCACGTAAGCTGAGCAAGAGAATAATTACCATAAAAGCCAAGGTATCCACCTAACGTGTTGAGTAAGCGGAACCAAGGGCGTGCTGTCATGCCATAATTACCGGTGCAGTAGTTCATGTAAATAGCTTCAGGTCCGTATTGCTTAAAAATACGATGATGATTTTCAGCAATAATGGTTAGAGCTTCATCCCAAGAAATTTGCTCGTATTTTCCTTCGCCGCGTTTCGAGCCTTCTACACGTTTCAAAGGATAATTGATTCTATCGGGATGATTTACCCATCCGCGGTAAGCGCGCCCACGCAAGCAACAGCGAGGCTGAACGCTATCGATGTCATCATCATCGATAGAATAAGTTTCTACGCGAACAAGCTCGTCGTCTTTAACGAAAAGTTTGAGCGCGCAGCGCCCCGGGCAGTTGATTGCACAGTGGTTCCAATAAATCTTCTCTTCAGAATCAGCGAAAGCTTGCTTTTCACCTTCTTTGAAAAGCATGTCGCTTGTTCCTGCGGCGCCACCAACAAGGGTAAGTGCCCCTAATGCGCCTGTTGCTTTAACAAACGAGCGACGATTAATCTGTACGCCAGACATTGCTTCTCCCTTCTCTCTTCTCTTTCCTTTTGCTAATTGCGGCGGTTGCTTTTTTACCGCTTTCAACACCTACGAGACTACAAAAAAGAAGGAAAAATTACATCACATAAAATTGGGTATTTTTTGTTATCGTGTCTGAACTGGTGTTTTGTAAGACAACCAAAAAACTTTCTGTGCTACTCAATTTTTTCTGAACCTTTAAGTGCATCTACCATAGCAATTAATTCTTGTTTTTTATGAACACCAAGTTTGGTATAAATATGCTTTGTATGAGTACGCACTGTGTTTTCTGATACAACGTGTTTCTCGGCAATGCGCGAAACAGTGTATCCGCGGGCAATAAGCTCTAAAATTTCTGTTTCGCGGCTAGTAAGGCGATACTGCTCCTGAAGCATTTTGCATCGAAGGGTAATGCGGGGAAGGTGACGTACCTCTCCTTGTTGTCGTTCTTCTTGCTCGGGTTCGGCGGTGGCATCAACAAGCTTCGAGATTTGATACTCATCTTCGCCTAAATCAATGGTTTCGCTTGTACTTTGTGAAGCATCGCCTGGCATAAGTAATGCTTGCGGTTGGTTGTTCTTTCCTAATGAAATAAATTCAACGTTGTCGTATTGCGGTAATTTACTAGAGAATAGACCGTCCTTGCCAATAAAAACATACAAGGTAATGGTCATGACCAGTAAGCCAATAATCGAAACGGCAAAGTTGGTATGTACGCCAAACATATTAAATGAATTAGCAAAGTAGCTAAACAAAAAACCTGCATTCTGAAGCAGTCCAACAATGGCACCAAAGAAGCCATACACAAAGAAGGGATTGCATCCACGATTAATGCAAATGTGAGCGCTCTGCAGCATAACAATGGTATTTGCTAGTGAAAATAAAAGGAAAACAACACCACTTAAAACTGCCCATATGCGTCCTTGCGCAAAGGGGAAAGTAGCTAAACATGCGGCAACTAAAGGAAACGACATCATAAAAACTGCTCGTAAGTTCAAACTAAATGAACGCTTGCGCCAAAGTATGAGTAAAAAAGCAGCCGAAAGAAAAAGGCCTAAAAATGAAGCGAAGTTTGTTTCGTCTCCTAAATGAACGTCAAACACAGCAATAGCGCGAATAAGCCCCGAAGCAAAACCAAGCGTGCCAATTGCCAAAGCGCTTTTCCAGTAGATTTTTACAATGCGGGCGTAAACGGGAATGTTCGCTGCTGGCGCATCCTGGAAAATAGGCAGATTTTTGTTGAGCCGTTCGAAAGAAAGCAGAACGGAAAGGCCGCAAAGAGGAACGAAAATTAAGGGAACTAAAAAGACGCGCACAGCTTGTGGAACACAATATAAAAGCGCAAAGAGTATCGGGGCACAAAAGGTGCCTGCCAGAATGTAGAAGTTGCCGCGGTCGGTGCTTTCTGCAGAAAAGAAACGTGCCCATACCAAAGAAAGTAATGTACCGCCAATCCCCAGGCAACAACCTGCTGCTATGACGATTACTATGCGCTGATTAGGTAAATAGAGAGCGGCAATAAGAAGGAGACCACCCAAAAAAGCAGGAAATGAGGCAACTCCATGAAGTGATTTTGTTACCAGAGCAGGCATCTTAAAAGAAAAAACAAGTACAACAACGTAGGTAAGAAAAGATGCAAGCGATTGAGCAGTCATAAAGGCAAACGTTACATCTTCTGTGTGAAACTCTTTAGGAAAAAAGGGAAAAACACCACCCCATAATGAGCAAGCATTAATGACTAAGAAAAGTGCATACCCTAAGATGGCGATATTTACCTGTGGGATTTTGAAAAGTTCAGAAAGACCGGAAGTTGTCATGTTACACCACCAACCCCACATTAAGGTATGTACAATAGAAGGTAAAGCGCGTAAGAAAAATACCAAGCATGGTAACAAAAAGAATGGCTAAAGTGGAGCAGCGACTTGAAAGGTTCTTTCTACCCTTACAAATGAGCAGCAGAACACAGGCAGCAAAAAGCAAAATAGTAGAGCCTGCAAGAAATAGGGGGTATTGAGGGAATATTTCTGGCAGCAGTGTTGTTGTACTGGCAAGGGTATAAAACACAGTGCTTTGAATAAGTTCTGAGGTGAAAAGAAGAATAGTTGATACGCATGCGACTATAATTATTGTTGTCGCTGTGGTTTTGCTGCAATCAATTTCGGCAAACGCCAAAGTAAACAGAGAAAGTGCGCAACCACCCACCAGTGCGCTTAATATTTGATTTACTGGCGTAAAAACCAAAGACCAGCTAGAAATAGTCTCAATATTGTAGGCAAATGAGGTAAACCAAATTTGCGCTAATCCTGCGGTGATGGCGAAGGGGAGTGCGCATCGTAGATGTTTTATAGTTACTTTCTTACTGAATCCCGCTAACCAAAAAATCCAGGCGATACCTACAAAAGCTGCAGAAGCGATAACTTCGTTAGACAAAGGAGAACGGCCAACTCCTGTGAGAACATATAATGCGTTCGATGGATTGCCTAGGTGGTTTGTAGAAGCAATAAGGCCTACTAAGCTAAAACTCAAAGGGATAATAAGAAAACGTTGAAGACGCCTTTTGGCATTCTCGCTCTTAATAAAAAAGAAACCATATACTAAAAGGAAAATGAAACAAATGCTTCCTGCTGGTGCAAGTGTAGTAAATAATGCCAGTGTAAGTTGCTTAAATCCCTGAGCAATGCCTGTTTCCATAAGTGATTATCCCCCTCTTTTTTTATAATCACGGTTGAAGCATTGTACTTCAAAATAGAAAGCATACAAGTGAACTTTTGGATTGCTTTGAGGCAATGCTAATTCCGTTAGTTCATGAGTGCCATTTTGTTTTGTAGTCATAATTCTTGAGGTACAATTCACATGACGTAATTGCTCGTATTGTTCGCAGCCTCGTACGTAACGGTGAACGAGCATGAGCGAACGATTACGCCAGATGAATTGATAAACAGCAAAGAGTAAAGAGAAACAATAAGGGGCGCGTATATGAGATTACAACTATCGCAACTTGTAATAACTCCTGAAAATGAAAGTACTGCTAAAAGGCTTATCGAAGTGACGCAAACCCACGACCAGCCTGAACAGCTTTATCTAACAGGCCCTGCAAATAGCGGCAAAAGCACCTTTATGGAAGCACGCGGTGCTGAAAAGGATTTGCTCTCAACAAAACACGCCCTGTATTGCCATGCTTCAGAGATATTGGTAATGCTTTCCATTGATAACGAAAATGCTGATAACTTTCTAAATCGCATTGGGGAAGTTGAAGTACTTTTCATTGATGATGTTGAAGATTTTCTTACGAATGAAAAAATTGGAGTAAAAGCGTGTCAGCTGCTCATTGAAAGCAGGGCAAAACAAGGTCTTGATACCATTGTGGCTGCCCAAACGCCGTTATTGCAGCTTGATGGTAATTTGCAAGATGTTTTCTCTGGCTTTGAGGAGATTTGCCTTCCTGCTTTATCAGAACAGGGATTAATAGATCTTGCGCGTATATTTGCGGCACACTATGTTCATGCAAAAGGAGAAGAGAAAGCCCATTCGTTATCTGATGAGGCGATTGCTTACCTTGGTAAAAAGTTTCAAGACTCTCCAAAAGATATGGCACCTGCGGTGCAATTCTTGGTAACGGTGGCGGATTTCCCTGAGGGGCATATTATTACTGTTGAGGAAGCTGAAGCTAGCTTACAACTGTAAGGTTAAAGGTTTCGCGCTGGGGTGGTGTAGTAGGCGGCGCGCTGTAGTTTCGTGCAAAAAATTCTTATTTTTTCGTGGTTCTATTCATTTTTATG
>CAZRFO010000004.1:0-22046 GCA_964599515.1 uncultured Eggerthellaceae bacterium
TTTGCATAAAAATGAATAGAACCACGAAAAAATAAGAAATTTTTGCACGAAACTATGGCCGATTGGCTTTCTGCCACCCTGCCCGCTGATACGTCAAGATAGATACATGAGAATTCCTTATACAATCAAACTATCACAGTCTCGTTTATCCCAATTTTCTCCGGAAATATTTGGCCTATATGATTATTCTAATATAAATATATTGAATCGTTTGGTCTATCGCTTGATTTTGTTTATTGCAATACGAGTTATAAATACGCTGAATAACGCAATGCAGCCAACAATGGCTAAGCCTATTAAACCATATGAATAAGTAACTGAATATTTAACACTGGCACTCATGATTAGCGGACCAAAAAAAGCAGCAGGAATAAGTGAAGTGTTAAGCATGCTTAAATTTTTAGCATAGTATTTGCTTCCATAAATATTTGAAATGAAGCCTGAACCTACAATTGATGTTCCTCCAATTCCGATGGGAGTAATTATAAAACTTACTAACAATAATATTTCTGAGCCCGTAATTAATGACAACGTTATAAACACACAACCAAGTGTATGGATTAACGCTACGATAAACATTGTCCGTATTGTTCCTAATATATCGTATATAAAGCCATTTATGAGCCGTCCAAGACCATTACAAATTGAAAAAATTCCAACAGCGGTTACCGATAAAGTTGTTGATAGGCCGCATTCGAGAGCAATATTATTGTTGGTACCAATTAGCCCTAAACCAATAGTACTTACTGCCAGCATCCAAACTGCGTAAAACCAAAAGGCCGGAGTGCATAACATTTCCTTTGTCTTAAAATCTTTGCTGAGGGGAATATTATTAAGGCTATCATCTTCTTGTGGATAGTCGTCTTTTGATAACGAGTCATTTTGCTGTAAAAAAGTGTTGATTTTACTGCCATTAAACATAAGGCGCTCATTATCATTAGGCTGCCTAACAATAAATGACATTAAAATTATCGCTACTGAAATTGCTGCCGATAGTCCAATAAAAGCCATACGCCATTCCATCAGCGCAAATAAATTTGAAGCAACAGAGCCAAGAAGCATAGTAGAAAAACTATAACATAATAACAAAATTCCTGTAATTGTTCCTGTGCGTTCCGGAAACCACGATACAGCCGCACTAAGAGTGACGGTGTAGCATATGCCCACACCTCCTCCGCCAAGAACTCCGTATGTTAAATAAAGGATCCATGGGGTATTCTGTTTTACAAGTGTAGTAGTAAGGAAAAAAGAAAGGAAAATAAGAAGCGCTCCAATGATAAGAGCTACTTTCGATGAAAGCAGCTCACTTATGCGAGCCCCAATTATGCCTCCGGCAACAAACATCCACATAAGAACAGTAAAAGTGAAGTTTAATTCAGTAGGACTCCATTGAAATTCATCGCTAATTGGTTCCGAGAAAATAGACCAGCCATATATAAATCCAATAGCAATCATAATAATGCAAGCTGATATAACTCGAATTAATCGGCTATTTTTATTAATATTCCTCATAATGAATATCCTAAATTTCTATCTCGGGTATACGTAAATAGTCTATAAAATGATTTGAATTAAAATTATATAAAATTCGCGCTTTGCCTAACTGCGTACTAATACATAAAATCAAGCTTCAATTAAGCTCACTTATTAAAATATGGTCTGAAACAACAATTGATTCAGACCATATTTAAAGAAATACTTTATAAGAAAATAATGATGTAATGACCACTATTTCATTATTGCTCGCTTTCAGCCCAAGTCAAGGTGCCTTTAAAAGCATAGCTAACTCGAACAATAATTGCAGATAAGGCACAAATTATTAAGCCAACAACGAATGCCATTTGGAAACTACCTGTCGTATCATAGATTGAAGCAATGGTTAATGGTCCTAAGCAGCCAATTACACCAGTCCCAACACGGCTCCATGCAAAGAACTTAGCATAATCTCTTTCGCCAAAAATTTGACGAACTATCAGCGGTAAGCTAACGGAATAAACTGAATTTTGAGCACCGAATAGAAACGCAGATACATACAACATAGCAAGACTGGCTTGTGCAAAAAAGATAAACCCAATGAAGCCAAGCGCAACTAAAACAAGTTGAATGTATACCGTAACTTGCACACCTATCCTATCGTTAAGCCAACCAACAATTAATTTTTCCACCACATTGCCCAACATAACAGCAGAAAGTAAAGTAGAAGCCGTCATAGCATCGTATCCAATAGACTGAGCAAATCCAGACATTTGAGAATTGAAACCAGCAAAATAGCTAATAACACCTGCCAGTAAAAACATCATAATAAAAGGAACCGAGAGAACCGTTTTTCTGCTTGCAATGACTCCTGGTCCAGCAGGGGCCATATTGGCTTTTTGTTTTTTCTCTTCGTCCTCTTGAGTCCAACCGTATGGATGCAGTCCCATACTTTCAGGCTTCAGTTTAAAAACAAACATGGTCCACGGGAGCACCATAACGGCAATTATTATAGCCACAAAAACATACGCTGTGCGCCACCCAAAATTTTGAATAAGAGCCGTAAAAACAGGACTTAACACGGCACCGCCTATACCAGAAAACGACATTCCGATACCCATAGCAACGCCGCGCCGTTTCCAAAACCAGTTCTGAATAAGAATTGGCCCAGGAACAACAAATATAAAACTTCCAGCCAATCCGAAAATGATACCCGAAATCTACCATTGCCATGGCTCATTGTAAATTGACATTAAACCAACAGCCAAGGCAACCAGTACAAAAGCACTACTTAATAGTTTATTAAGATTAAATTTAGTTATCCAATGACCAACTAAAGGCATTGCAAAAACAGTAGCAATAAAATAAAAGGTTAAATACAAAGAAATCTCAGCTCGAGTGAATCCAAGATCAGTACAAATCGGAACAAAAAACACCCCTGCAGCATCAAGAACAGCACCAAGTCCCCCAGCTTGCATAAAACACACACCAACAAGGATTAGCCACGCATAATGCGGTTTAGCCCCCCCTTGCAACTCATTGGCCTGAACCATATTCTTTCCTCTCTATCGGGCGAAGCAAAATGCTTCCTGCATAGATAAACATTCCGAGTAGCTTTCCGAACTACTCTCAATAACGAGTCGCATTAGTAAATTTTAATTTAAGAGGGTATTCCTAATCTGCAATACCCTCTTTTTTTATTTAATTAAATCCCCAATATATAAATCTTTTAGCCGTTTGTAATAAAACTTCCTATTTAATAGGATGCTCAGAGGCCCACTTTTCACCATAGGTACGTATAGAAGCCTGAAGCATTTCATTATTCTCTGAATGCAAAAGAGGAGCAGGTGAACCAGGGAAGAATTTTCCACCAGGACAATACGTATCAATGCATCGGCGTACTTCCTCATCAATTATTTCTTGAGTTGGTTCAATAGCATCAAGTTTAGGTCCATTAATACCACCAATCATAGCCATCTTGCCCTTAAGACGCTTTTGGATACCAACAATGTCATTCTCAGGAATAACACCCTGCCAAATATCAATACCAAGATCTTCCATCTCTTCAGCAATGGGCTCGCAAATGCAATCCGCATGATGAATATAAATCATGCCACACTCGTGAATTGTCTTGGCAATCTCAATTTGCAGCGGCTTAATCATTTCTTCCCATACATCAGGAGGTAAGAACAAGTTTTGCTTTGAACCCCAGTCATCCTGATAAAAAATCGCATCAGGTTTAATGCGATAAGCAGCTTCTTTAATAGAAGCAACTTTATAATCCTTAATGGCAGTAAGCATTTCAAACATTGCCTCAGGCTCTTCCAAATAGGCGCAAAACGCATCCTCCATGCCCATTAGAAAATGGCTACGCTCGAACAAGCCTTGAGCATTAAAATACTCTACGAAATACTCATCACGGTTAACCTGCGCTGCAGCTTCTTCAACAGATGTCCAATCCAAATCCTTTAAGGAAGGAATAACTAAATCTTGCTTCCAACGAGTAATATCTTTGATAACAGCATTCTCAGGAGTTACACAAGGATGTTTTCCTGGCGCGCCTGGAAGAAACGCGCAAACTGTTCCCCACGAGTCCTTATGTTCCTCCCCATCTTGAGGAACCATATCTCCTTTCCAAATTGGATCAATCATAACCTTCGCGGCCCACTGAAAATCGCCGTAATATTGCGGCTGCTCGCCTTTTAAAATAGCAAGCATGTTTTCACGCGGTGTCATCTCCATACTAACTTTCTCCTTTCAAGCTTATCGTTATAAAACGCTTTATCCTTTACTCTCAATAGCGTTTTTTAACTCCATAACATCAATCACCGTTCCAGCTGGATAATCAGCAACGGTTAATAAGAATTCCAAAACGTTTCTAACGTCTTTTGGTGTCTTTGCATACGTTTGAGACAGATAATTAAGTGCATCAGCTGATAGTATTGTTGGATTTTCCTTACCATAAATACAATTTGCCTGTATCTTTTTCGCAAGTTCCAGATAATCTTTTTTTTGAAGAGGCTTAACTTGATACTCTTTGAAGGAATCCATAACTCCACCAAAAAGTGTCAAGTCATAATTTGCCAATGCCTTCTTTCCAGCAATGATTGTAGAAAGACCATGGGATATTCTCTCGGTTAAAAGCAACTTACATAATAGGGGTCCAATAGTCATGTCTCTAAAGAAAACATCAAAAGTGTCAAGCAATAGAACATCAACACTTCCGACTTTTTCCAAAATACGATCCCCCGATTCAAGCTGAATTGCTGTCATTAGCTCCGCAGCATGAGAAAAGGCGACTGATTTTGTTGAAAGCAAATCTTTGTCCAATGCCCGGGTTTGAAGTGCAAATGTTTTTCCGGATCCTGTTTCACCAAACATATATGCATTTACTGAATTAACCTCATTACGAGTTATGTTTATTACAAGCTCAAAAGCATCTCTATTGCTATCTGCTAGAACAATTTCATCAACAGAAGGTTTCACTATTTTTCCTCCATATGTAGTGCATGATAAACATTTACTTAAGCCTCTTCGTAAAACAAAAAGGTACAATTTTGTTTACCTTCACAATGCAAGGCGAATATTATCACGATGGTGTCTCCAAAAAGGCTGGTTATTCGGGACAGTTACTTTCACAAACAAAAATAAGGTTTAAAACCTTATTATAAAGCTATCTTATAACCCCTTGTTTGTAGCATGCCTTATATGTGCTAGTTGTTTAATTTCTTCTGAGTTTTTGAAGCATTAGGTGTACCAGGAAGCTTAGGTAGCGGCGCACCACATTTAGTACAAAAAGGAGAATCTCGCTCCTGAACAGATTTACAACGAGGACACATAAAATCAGTGGGAAATGCTCCGCATTTATTACAGTGCGTGCAAGGATAGCACATATTAACTCCTTAGCCTCGGCGGCAGAACAGGTAAATCAGGAAAGGGCGGAGGTAAAACAGAGCCGCATTGCGGACACTTTGTAATTTCATTATCATTAACTATTACTCTGCATGAGGGACACTCTCTTTTTCCAAGCTTAGCATTCATCTCATCCGCCCGACCGCATTTATTACATAAAGTGCAACAATAGCACACAAAAACCAACCCTTTCTCAAGCGAGCCCGCAGCCATTGCTGACTACAGGCTCGCTTATAGTTTACATCATGCAGTTTAATGCTCGGTATACCATAGATATGTTAGCTCTGTTTTAAAGGTGCCCACAAAACCTGCTTATCCTTGGTACCTAATTTTGCAGAGAGCTCTTCAATGGTGCCAAATTCCATACAAAAAGCCAAGCAATGATGAACACAGGTGGGATCTTTTCCCTGCCCAACACGATCAGCGCATAAATCGCACAAGTCAGTTGGAACAGGAATTTTGTTCCAGTTGAAGCAATTGCCGCCCTCACCAGAGTCATCTTTTTGCCAAGGGCCATCATCTAGAACTCTAATACCCCATTTGCCAATTGGAAAATCATGCTCTTCTTTGCAAGCCACTACGCAAGACTCGCAACCAGTGCAGAATTCGTAGTCAATCAAAAGTCCATAATTTGCCATGATGATTACCAATCCTTTCTTGCAACACCAACAGTAAACTTCTCATCAACCAACTTCATGTCGGTGTCATAGCTCTTTTCAAGAGGAGTTATGCTGCAGCAATTGCACTTGTAAGGACCACCGTAACCAAGCCGAGAATTATAGTGATTAGACACCAGGTCATTAACATTAGAACGCCATAGGCCATACAAGCCTTCTTCATCCGCATGATCGGTTTTCACGAAACCATTACGAATGCGCGTTCCGTTAACTTCAAAATCCAATGGACCATCTTCCAAAATTTCACCAACAGGAATAATTTCGTCGCGAGCCTCATCATCAGCTGGCAATTCAGGGAACCACCAACCATGATCCGCTTGAACAACTCCTTTTTTCACAACTGGAGTAACATTGGCTTTGAATTTAGCGCGGCCGTAGTCATTTTTTATTTCGACCCATTGACCATTAGCAACACCCAGCTCAACTGCATCCTCTGGATTGATCTCAATCAATGGATCAGGATGCAATTCACGCAAAACCGGAATCTGACGATGCTCAGCATGGAATGAAGCATAATTACGCGCGCCCGTTGTAAGAATAAACGGATATTTAGCCGCCAACTCAGGATCCTTATGAGGACTAAACGCGGGCTCCATATAGAACGGAAGAGGATCTTCGCCATACATTGCGTATGCAGTTGACCAAAGCTCAACACGACCCGTTGGAGTCAAGAAACCAGGGTGACGGTCAGGGCGCAACTTTCCAGTTTCATATTTACGATAGTTCACGCCACGTTGATAGCCAACCTTCTTACGCAAACTGTCAAAGTCCATACGGATTGGCCCAGATGTACGACGCTGAGTTAAGAAGTCCTCAAGATTCTTGAACATACGACCACCGTTTTCGTCTTTCAAGCAGTCTTGATCGAGATATTCACCAAGCTCGATAATGAGATCCATGTCAGCTTTAACTTCACCTACATCTACAGCCTTATTAACTGCACCATAAAATACAGGAGATCCGCCGTAATGTGTCATTACAACGTCGTCTTTTTCTGCGCATGAGGCAAGCGGCAGGAACAAATCGCATGCTGCCTCTATTGCGGGTGTAATAAATACATCTGTTGCCATACAAAATTCAAGATTTTTTAGGCCTTCATACCAACCATGCGGCTGAGCGCAACACGTAGGCGTAAGAAGGGTTGTAGACTGAATCCATCCCATGCGAATTTTATACGGCTCGCCCTTTGTCATGGCATCGAACATCATATCTGCTTGAGCATTACGAATATTGTCAACATACAAGGGATACTCTTTGTATCCTATCGTTTTGTTACGCAAATCCTCGGGCAAACTATCCCAACCAATTCGACGCGTTGGACGGGCTGCATCTTCTGCAGCATTGTCATCGGCACCTGCATCGGCTTTGTCAAGGTTAAACTCTTTTTTCTCACCTTCAGTAGCAACTGTGTCCTCTACACCAGGTGCTGCATCAATTTCAGCTACAATCTGACCACCAGGAACATCAATGTTACCGGTGATTGCCATTAAAGCAAGAACGCAATGAGCCGCTTGGTTGCCGTTTTGATTTTGGTCAAACGCAAGACCCCAAGCAATTGATGCAGGTTTAGCATTAGCATACATACGTGCAGCTTTATAAATATCCTCAACGGGAACCTCACATATTTCTGCTGCACGCTCTGGAGTCATGCCAAGTTCAGGATCATTAATACGAGCAGCAAACTCATTAAAGCCATAGCACCAATATTCAACGAACTCATGATCATAAAGATCCTCGTTGATAATTACAGAGAGCCAAGCCATAGCCATCGCTGTATCAGTACCAGGACGCACGCGTAAATGAACCTCTGCACGAGTAGAAAGCCAGTTAACACGCGGATCAACTGATATCAATTTTGCTCCACGCTTCATAAGGTCAATCACGGCATGACCAAAAAGACCATCGCCATTTGAGGCAAGCGGCATCTTGCCCCACATAACCATTACTTCTGGAACATGGTAAGCAGGATTATCAAATGTTCCTTCCAAACCACCAGCATAGTCCATTTCGGGATAGTAAGCACCAAGCACGTGTGAACAGGACATGGAACGTGGCTGATAACATGCATAACCAGACTGCGTATAGCAAGCGTTAGGCGTTCCAAGCACAGCCTGAGCCATGTCTGAAACCAAAATGCCACCAGAACGACCAGTACCCGAAAATACTGCCATACATTCTGGTCCATAAGTATCACGGAAGTAATCACGCTTTTCTTTTACAATTGCAAAAGCTTCATCCCATGAAATACGTTCCCACTTGTCTGATTGGCCACGAAACTTCGGGTCTCTCTTCATGGGGTAAATCACGCGACTTGGATTATAAACATAATCCTTTAGCGCCAAGCAGCGAACACACAAGCGCCCTTTTGTAATTGGATTGTTTTCGTCACCCTCGACATGATCAATTACGCCATCTTTATTAACGTAAATTTTCAAGCCACATCCAACAGGATGGCAGCCGGGTGGCGACCACATAGAAGTACGAACTACGGTTAAATCTCCTTCTTCGTACTTCCATGGCTTGCCAAGATCATTCTTGAACTCCATGTCTTTTCCTTTCTCAATCTCTTTCCCTGCCTTCACCGTGTGTCTACACGGATGAAAATATGTTTCGCCGAAGAACTAAACTCCTCGGGTAACACCAAAATCACGCTTCCAAATAATGCGAACCCCGCATTGCATATGCTCCATTCGCACATAAAAAGGCAGCGAGAGTAACTCCTATACCAAGAACAAATGCTGGTATAAAGCTGCCCGCCAAATCGTATATACCAGCAACCCCAACTGGTCCTAAACATCCAATTAATCCAGTTCCTATACGAGTATAGGGATAAATTAATGGATAATTTTTATTTCCAAATATTTGACGAACTAGCAGTGGAATGGTTACAGAAACCAAGGAATTTTGAGCTCCAAAGAAAACAGCAGAAATATAAATCACGATAAGCAATTCTTTAGAAACAATAAACCCAACGAATCCTGCACAAACCATTGCTAGTTGAATATTCATCGTAAATCGAATACCAATTTTGTCACTGAGGTACCCGAATAAATATTTCTCAGCGATACTTCCTACCATAATTGCAGTTACCAAAGTGGAACTAATAAGTGCGTCGTACCCAATTGACTCTGCATAACCTGGCAACTGAGAATTAAAACCAGAAAAGAAAGCAATCAACCCTGCAAACAAAAACAAGCAAACAAAAGAGCCTGTTTTTAAGAACTTATAAATACAAACATTGTTTGGTTCTTCATTATTCGAAACAGAAGAATGTCTTTCCTGTTCAAAACCGGCATTCCAACCGTATGGTTTCAACTCAACATCTTCTGGATGCAATTTAAAAACAAATAAGGTCCAAGGCAAAACTAAAATTGCAATAATTAAAGCAGCAATTACGTATGCTTCTCGCCACCCACAGCTTTGAATTAGCAAAGTAAAAACAGGGGATAAAATTGCCCCACCGATACTTGAAAAAGACATCGCGATTCCAAGTGCAAATCCTTGGTGAACACAAAACCAATTAGAAATTAAAATAGGTGCTGGAACAACAAATATAAAGCTACCAGCAAGACCAAACACTATTCCTGAAACCCACCATTGCCATGGTTCAGAATAAAATGCCATAGCCGCTTCAAAAATAACTACTAGGAGAATTGCAATCGTTAAGAGTTTATTAATGTTGTATTTCTGAATCCATTTTCCAACGATAGGCATAGCAAAAATTGTAGCTACAAGATAAAACGTCAAATAAGCAGACAATTCTGATCTTGAAAAGCCCAATTCGCTACATACAGGAACGAAAAATACTCCAGCCGCATTGAGAACAGCACCTAGGCCACCAGCCTGCATGAAACAGCATCCAATTAAAATGAACCACGCGTAATGAAAGTGTCTCTCCTCGGTCTGCACTTCATTCTCCGAATATATTATAAGATTTCATATCCTAAGTAATTATTATAAGATTCATTCTTAGAGTGGTTGCTAAGGTATTAACTCTTAGCAACCACTCCTTATTAAAGAAATATTCTATCTATTATTTCTCTTCTTTAGCCGGTTCATCAGCAGTCCACTTATCACGGAACTTCTTTGCCGTAACACACGCAATAATGATGCCAGCTGCAATAACAACGTCAAATGCAATGCCGCATCCATATGCTGCCTGATAGCCACCAGTCAGGCTTGCAACCAAGGCAACGAAGGTTGCACCAAGACCACCAAGTAATGCAATAGGCATATTCATGAAAGAGTAGATTTGGCTATAGCAACGATCACCAAAGCACGCACGAGTAACCAATGGCAAACCAACAGACATCATTGCATCCGCAGTACCAATGCAGAAACCTGCAATAAGCATCGGAACTTGATTGTTGCCCATAAACAGTACCATCAAAAGGAAGCCGATAGCACTTACACATGCGAACCCAGCCATAGCATTCTTAATGCCAATCTTATCCGACAATGCACCTAAAGCAATCTTACCAAGGATATTGCCAACAGCAGCTGCAGAAATCATAGTCGCGCCAAGCATTGCCAGTTCTTTACCACCAACAGACTGAACAGCGGTTGGCATCATTGATTTGTATCCACCACCAAGGGAAATCAAACCAGCTGCAATCAGAATAGCCCAGAAAGCAACGGTACCTAATGCAAACTTGCCATTAACGCCTTCTTTAGCAACTGCGCCGCCATTGGATGTTTCTTTCTCAATACCATATGGTTTTAAACCACAATCTTCAGGACGAGTACGGAAGAAGAAGAAAGCAGGAATAAGAATCAGAACTGCAGCGATTACAGCTTCAATTGTGAAACCAGTCTTATATCCTTGAGATGCCACAATGCTTGCGAATAGCGGGGACCAAACGAATGTGCCAACACCAGTAAAAGCAGAGGCGATACCTAAGAACTTACCTGCCTGGTTTGGAGCAAACCAATTATTAATAAGAACAGACGGTCCTACCAAGAAAATAGCCGGACCTGCCAAGCCAAATAAGGCACCAGAAATATAAATTTGCCATACTTCTGTCCAAACGTTCATCAAGAGCAAACCAGCAACAATAGCAATGCCGCTAATACCAAACAAAATACGAGCATCAACCTTATCGAACAAACGGCCACAGAACGGAAGCCAAACAAGCATAACGTAAGAGTAAACGGTCATAATAAGTGTTACTTGCGTAACATCCGGATTGCCAGTCTCTGCATTAACTAAACCAAAAGCCGTTGCCATAGGTAAGAAGAAGTTACCCATTACATTCAATACTAAGCCCATGCCACCAGCCATCATCATGCAAACGCCGATGAATACTAGCCACGCGCGATGGAACCCCTTTTTTTCTTCTGCCATTTTTAAACCTTTCTATTTACTTTCCCTTATAAGATAGACAGCGAGAATAAACTATCTCCCCTCCTTTATTTTCTTGTTTACTTTCGATTATTCTTCCTGTCTGTCTATGCACAAATTTTTATACGAATAAGCCTTTCATGCATGGGGTATTATTTCCTATCTTAATTTCATAACCCCTAATGAACATTCATAAGTCATGAAGGCTTATTCGTATTCTAAATTATTTAAAATCTTTTGAAATTTAATCAACAATACAAAATGATTATAAACTAGCGCGTAAGCAATGCGCAACGCGAAGTTCCATCAATCTTCTTTGCAAGATCCTCTACTTCACCGTAATACATACACCAAGCTTGGCAATGCTGAACGCACATTGGGATTTTACCTTTAGCAACACGGTCTTCACACATGTCGCAAGCTTTTGTTAAAACAGGAAGCCAAGCCCATTCCCAACGATCTTTATTGCTCTTTGCGCCTGAATACTCAAATGGTCCAGTCTCCGTAAGTTTAATACCAAACTCTCCCTTAGGTAAATTCAAATGTTTTTTACAAGCAACCTCACAGGAGTGACATCCGGTACAAAACTCATAATTAATCAAAATACCCTTCATTTAGAATCGTCCTCCCTCGCGTGTTGTATTGTCATGAGTCCAAGCATACGGCTCACCTGCAACATAATCATTACGGAAGCCACCAAGTTGAGTAACTTTCTCAGTAGGAGTGGGCTCTGCGTTTTCTTCTGTAACTTTATAGATCTTGCAGACAGGCGCCTTTAACGGATTACCAATTCCACCAAATCCCGTTTCATAGGAAGTTGTGAGGTTGTTGATATTGGAATCAAACGCACCATACAAAGAGGGGAAAGAAGGCTCTTTTTCAGGATACCACCAGCCGTGCTCTGCATGTACGTAATGAGGATCAAGCATTGGATCGAGATGAGCGACCTGCTTGCAGCGTCCTTCAGTATTTTCAATCCAAATCCACTCGCCTTCTTTAATGCCATATTCTTCCGCAACCGCAGGATTTATTTTCACAAGCGGATAAGGATGGAACTCGCGCATTGTTGCCTGCTGACGGTTCTCAGAATGGAAGAATTCATAAGAACGAGATCCGTTAATGCAAATAAATGGATATTCTTTACGGAACTCTTCATCGTTTTTATGACGTGTTGTTGTAATAGAGGCAACATGCTCAGCCTTGGGCGGAATACCCCATGCGCCAAATGTTGCGTATGGCACTAACTCAATACGTCCAGAAGGAGTTGAGAAGCCAGGCATACCATCGGCACGCAACATGCCTTTCTCGTATTTACGATATGTTGCGCAGAAGTCGTCGTATTCATAGCAGCCTTTCTTGACCAAAGCCTCAAAAGAACATTCGCCGTCAGCTGCATGTTTTTTATAATAATCGGTATGCGCATCCTCAATTTCAATCATGCCAGCCTTCGAACGACCTGCAGATTTATAGCTCTTTCCAGTATCCGGATCGTAAATGTTAAATCCTGTATCAAGATAATCTTGCAGTAACGCTTCAAGCGTTGGCCAACGTTTTTCAAACAACTCCGGATTTAATTTCAAACCCAAGGCAACAATGAGCTCTTCGTCAGATTTTGCCTCGTACCATTCAGAAACAGACTTCATTGCACGAAGTGGTGTCCACCATACACGCATAGAATCACGTTCAGCTGTAGTTTTCAAAGGAAGGAAAATATCAGCAAAAGCAACTGCGGAAGGCGTCATATAAGGATCAGCAACAACACAGAACTCTAGACTCGAAAGCATCTTATAGACACGAGGTGCTGCCGTTGCAGAGCAAACAAAAGCATTGGAACCTTGAATCCAGCCCATCTTAATTGGATACGGTTCGCCTGTCTCAAACGCATGGTTCACAGCATCACAGTCAGCCATACCAATAAACTGAACACAACCAGGATGCACTAAATCAACAGTAAGCTTTTTTGCAAATGTATCAGGATCGCAATAAAGTTGAGCAGTTGCATAGCCGGGGTTAATCTCAAATCCATTACGAACCAAGATGTTAGTACCAGGCTTGTCAATATTACCGCATACACTCATCAAATTAGATACTGTTTGACACAACTGAATAGAGTCAACTTGAGTATCAAAAGCAAGGCCCCAGTGAATTGCACCACGTTCAGCGTTAGCATACAAACGCGCTGCTGCAGCAATATCTTCAGCCGGAATACCTGTAATTTCAGATGCCCACTCCGGTGTGCAAGTCGAAACATTTTGTTTCATTTCCTCATAATAAGCACACCAATAGTCAATAAACTCTTTATCTTGTAGTTCTTCTTGCGTAATAACATTTAACCACGATAGAGCAAGTGCCAAATCGGTACCAGGACGAACATTCATCCAATACTCTGCACGAGCACCCCACCAAGTAAGCTGCGGGTCAACAGAAATAATCTTGGTACCCATTTGATGACAAACATTCAACCAGTGGCCTAAATATCCATCTGCATTTGATTTCAAAGGCTCAGAACCCCAAATAACAACAACATCAGGGTTTACCCACTCTGGATTGTTATAGCGGTCAGCATGTCCTTCAGAAGCATCAACAATTGGAAAGTCACCAATACCAGCCGCCGTGCCACATGTACGTGGCAAGTAGCATGAATATCCGGAGAAACCGATAGCGCCAATATTTGGTGTTCCTAAGCAAGCGCCACCCAAAAACGGAACCCATGAAGAAATATTACGTCCAGTACCATGATTAACGAAAATAGACTCACGACCATATCCAGCCTCATCAAGGTGAACGTGAATCCAATCGACAATTGTATCAAGCGCTTCATCCCAAGAAATACGCTCCCATTTGTTTTCACCGCGTTCACCTGCACGCTTTAAAGGATATTTTGGTCTCTTCTCGTAGTTAACGCCTTCTACCAAATTCAGGCAGCGCATACATAAGCGCCCATTGGCACAAGGATCTAAAGGATCCCCCTCAATCTTTTCTAATTTGCCGTCTTTAACATACATTAAAACGCCACATGAATCATGGCAGCCTGGAGCCGAATAGGTGTATGTACGAGTAACAGTATATCCGTCCTCTTCCCATTGCCACTCCCCCTCGTGGTAAGCCTTGCGGTCAATACCATCAAGAAACTCTTGATAATTGAACAGCATACGCCTCTCTCCTCTCTTTTCCTTACAATCACAACCGTGTATTGCATCGCAATCATCCCAAATTAGATTGCAACGCTAACGATAACGAAAAAGCGGGGTGAAGCATGAGGTATTATGTGCTATTTTGACGGATATAATCCTTTTTGGCTTATTGTTCTCTTTTAAAAATAATATAATGCCACCAACAAAGAATATCCAGTTAAATGGCTAAAAATTGATGTTTTCAAATTATTCATGATTAATTATTGATGACTAATTATTTTTCGCCGCTTCGCAAAGCTTATCCTTATCATATTCTGCATATTCGACTAAGTCCATAAGCTCTTGTCGTGAATGGACGCCTGTCTTTTGATAAATATTGTAGATATGTGCTTTAGCAGTATGCGGTGAGATTACCAGCTTTTCTGTAATATAGTCACCATTTCTACCTTTTGCAAGCATCGACAAAACCTCACGCTGTCTATTAGATAAGCCATAAGTCTGAGCAATAGCATCACATTTAGCATGAAAGACGGTTGATTCGTCAATAACAATTTCTTCTATTATCTGTCGCGAAGCACCACGCAACGACTGATCTATTTTACGTATAGGAATACCTGGGTCAACTTCTACTCTTGTTTCGCCGTCTTTATTTCGAATATGAAAACTAGCCTCTTCGGGAAAATTATCTTCAGTCATAACAAATGAAGTAGAAAAAACAATAAGAAGCATAAAAACAACGATTGATAGTGTTGGAGCAAGAGAAGAAAATACACTAGCAACAGAAGGCATAAAACCAAAGAGCGCAATAAGCATACCAAAGGCAATACCAAAAAAGGAAACAGAACGACCTAATGAAAAAGAACGTAAAGTAGAAAGCTCACAAATAATAATATGTTTAAACATGGCAATAATTGAACAAGAAAGAGGTACAAGAGACCAACAAAGAAGCAATATAGCAAAAAAGGGTTTCCAAGTATCATCAACAAGCAGCAACGGAAGAACAACTGCCGCAACAGATGGCAAAAACAAACGCATCATTAATGCCTCGTTTATTACTTGCTTATGAAACGAATCTATCACTAACGCAAAACAAGTACCAAAAACCACAACAGCAAGAACAATAAGATGAATAAGAGAAAGCTCAGACCAGAAAGAAGCAATACAACCAAGAGCATACCCACATGTTATTGCTGCAGTGGCTGTAGAAAAATAAGACCTCCATGAAACAGATTGTCGAGCATCAGATTCAGCTTTACCAACAGCCTCATCGCTACATTTAGAATGAAAAGCAAACCGAACAGCTCCGAATGCGATATAAGCGACAAAAATAAGTACCACAGCTATTCCAAAGCGAACATCTGATGGGAAAAATAATAAAGGACAACAAATAAGAACAGCGCATGCAAACAGCCCATGCACCCAGTCTTTAATTTGGGCATAAAAATACGAGCTTATAAACTCACCATATTGCGAATATAGTAAACCACAACCAAAACCAAGAAACATATTGCAAACAAAATAAAGAAAAGCGCTTTCCGTATCAAGAGAAATAAGCAAACCAAACAAACCAACTAATCCGAAAATAGCAGATAAAACGTAGAAGAAAGCATAGTGCTTGGTAGCAAAATCCGAGAAGAACCATACGCCACAAAGCGAGAGAAATGCTCCAAGCGCAAAAAAAACATGCTCAAATCCAGCGGTTGTAATATCAAACGTAACTTCAGAATGGGTAAATAAAGGTAAAGCAAAAGCCAAAAATAGCCATGCATAGCATGCTACAGCACCAACAAAGCCGACAAACATTTGAGCATTATCAAAAGATTGTATTTTTGAATCAATTGCACCTGATTCAATTTCAACTTCTCTCTTTTTACAGTTTGTCTCCATCTTTATTAACCCCCCATTAATCAGCGAAAAAATGTCACTGAAACATTTGCTTGGCATTAAGCCTGCAGTTACCTCAATTTATATGCAATACCACGATAAACTAAATGTTCAAAATTACGTTTTAGATTCAATTAGGTGCTAACTAAATAATTATAGGCAAAAATTAGCAGGACGCTCCATATTCTCTCCCGGAAAACTTTGACTTACAGTCATTATACTTGCATACTAGTAGCAAATCATTATTGCTAGCAGTATAAAGTAAACCAAATTTAAAATAGAACGCTCCGTATAATCTACTCTCAACTCGATTAACTAAAATCCGTTTCCCAGATACACATTATATCTCCTTTAGCACTGCTGAATAAAAATTACATCTCTAGCTGATAAGCCTAGGAAATTATAAATGAATAATCCCTCACGCCCCATATTTTTTTGACAAGAACTACCCAAATAGGAATTACCGTGCGATACATAAAAAAAATAATGAACCTAGAATTCTAGGAGTGAAGGAGTGCCGTTAAACGTAAGTAGGCGCTCAAGAAGAGGAAAGAAGGAGAAAGGTATGGCCGACTATAAAGAATGGTTGGAACAGCTTGATCGCAAGGCCTATCACGATGGTGAATGGCAATGGGATGAAGACGGTTTTACCGTTACCCGTACGACCCATTGGTCACCTCCGGGCTGCCACATGGGATGCGGTGTACTGTTATACACCAAAGACAACAAGCTAGTAAAAGTAGAGGGCGACCCACTAAATGCAGTGGCAAACGGAAAGCTTTGTATTCGCTGTCTCACTCTGCCTGAAGCAGTAAATCATCCCGACCGCCTGAAGTATCCCTTAAGACGCACTGGCGAGCGCGGTGAAAACAAATGGGAGCGTATTTCTTGGGATGAAGCCTATGACGAAATTACTGAAAAAGTGCTTAACATCAAGAAAGAGTATGGCTCTCAGACGATTGTTGTTGTGCATGGTACCGGAAGAAACATTGGCTGGCAGGTTCCCTACTTTGCATCTGCATGTATGGAAACCCCAAATGTTTCAACATTTGGATTCACAGGATTTGCTTGCTATCTTCCGCGCATGATCGGCACTTCCGCCAAAATTGGCGATATGTTCATTTCAGACGCATCTCAAGAGCACTGGGATCGCTATGCCAACCCCGACTGGGAAGTACCTGGAGTAATTCTGGTTTGGGGCAATGAGCCTATTAAGTCTAACGCCGACGGCTTCTTGGGACATTGGCTTGTTCAATGCGTACAAATGGGCTCAAAGATTATTTCTGTTGACCCCCGTTTGACCTGGTGGGGCGCTCGCGCAGCGTATTGGTTGCCAGTTCGTCCTGGAACCGATGCTGTTGTTGCAATGGCTATGCTTAACGTCATTATCACAGAAGATCTTTACGATCATAACTTTGTTGATTGTTGGACCTTTGGGTTTGACATGCTTTCCGAACGTATCGCAAACAAAACACCTGAATGGGCTGCAGAAATTTGTGATGTTGACGCAGAAACAATTCGCGGTGCTGCACGCTTGATTGCAACAGCTTCAAGTTGCGCATGTCAGTGGGGCTTAGCATTTGAGCAACAAATTGCAGCCCTTGGTGTTACAGAAACAGTTGCTGACATTATGGCTATTACAGGTAATATCGACAATCCTGGTGGTAACCTACTTACTCGCTGCGCGTTCTTGATTGAGAAGCGTTATGGCTTAGGCGATGAATATATCGATCCAGAGATATATGCCAAAAAGCTCATTCCGGCGACTTCAGGCATTAATGAATCTAACATTGTTTCCTGCGCAGACTCTGACGCAATTCTTGCTGCATGCGAAACAGATGAGCCTTACAAGATTCAAATGTTCTGGATTCAAAGCTCTAATGCATTGTCTTGTGCATCTATGGATCCCGCCCGTACTCGTGCGGCATTAATGCGCGTTCCTTTCATTGTTGTTGCCGATCCTTTCATGACACCAACTGCCCAAGCTCTAGCAGATATTGTTTTACCAGTTGCTATGAGCTGCGAACGCAATAGCTGCCGTACATGGTGGAGCCCTGTGCGTACCATGGTTAAAGTTACAAGCTACTATGAAGCCAAATCTGATGAGCAGATTTGTCTTGATTTAGGAAAGCGTATTCTTCCTGAACATTGGCCTTGGGAAACAGATAAAGATTGGTGCACTTGGTATCTCACTGATCAATTGACTCCTAACGGAACGGAGTACCACCGCACATGGGAAGAGACAGTTCAAAATCCAAGCGATGACTCCGAGGAATGCTACGGCAATAGCTGTAACGGTACAGCATATTGGAAATGGCTTGGTACCTATCGTAAATACGAGAAAGGTATGCTTCGTCCTGACGGAAATCTCGGCTTCAATACCCCCACAGGACGTATTGAACTCTGGTCCTTTGGTTTTGATCACTGGGGCGTTGATCCTTTGCCGTATCATGTAGAACCGCCTGAATCACCACTTTCAACACCTGAGACGTTTAAGGAATTTCCTATTATTCTTTCGGGTGGCGGACGTTCCTTCGAGTTCTTCCACTCAGAGAATCGCCAAATCCAAACAATGCGTGAATTCCATCAATGGCCACTAATTATGGTGAACCCTGAAGATTGTAAAAAGTATGGCGTAAAAGATGGCGAATGGATATGGGTTGAGAATAGTCGTGGTGCACGCTTTAAGCAAGTTGTAAAAGAAACCATTGAAGTTGTTCCAGGTCGTGTACATGCAGAGCATGGTTGGTGGTTCCCTGAGCAAGATGGAGCAGAACCCAATTTCTATGGAACATACGACTCTAACCTTAATAACATGACAGAAGCCTTCCGCACTGGTCAAGGCGGAATTGGCAGTGCTATTAAGAGCATGCTTTGTAAGATTTACCCCTGCAAAGAAGGTGACGTTATGCCCCATGACGTCATAGCAGAAAAAGGTGACTTTGCAGTTTATGAGCCTGGCAAACCTTATGAACCAGTTGAAAAACCGGTTGTAACAACAATCAACTAAGGAGGATAGCATGAAAGGTATTCTTATCAATTACGAGTACTGCACTGGCTGCCATTCCTGCGAGGTTGCTTGTCGCAATGAGCTCGGCCTCACCAAAGGTGAATTTGGAATTAAATTAACCGAGATTGGGCCTTATAAGTATAAGACTGAAATTAATGCCGAAACTCCCTATGAGTGGGTTTATAACCCTACTATCACTAAAGCATGTGATATGTGCAAAGACAGAATAGCAAAAGGCAAAATGCCTTCTTGCGTTCAAGCATGCCAAGCTTGGTGTATGTACTATGGCAATGTCGAAGATCTTGCAAAAAAGATGGATGGCAAAACACGCTGGGCGCTTTATACTACTATTGAGTAGTTTTGCTACAATGGTTCTTACCTCTAAACAAGAGGTAAGAACCTAAATGTGTACACAGACTTGAAAGGGGAAGCAAAATGGAAGTCAACATCACAATTAGAGGCGAAGAAAAGTTTTCAGCATTCATTCAAGAAAATTCTACTTTAGACATTGATGCTGCCAAGAAAGACCTTGAAGCTCAATTTCTTGAAAACGAGAAGGCTAACCAGTATGTGTTAGCAGCCGAGAATGCGAAAGATGGTACTGAACATACCATCAAGTTTATGGGTGTATGTATGTCTTACGATGCTCAAGGAACTCAAATAGGTGGAGGAAAAGCCTACCTTGATAAGGGTCAAGAAATTACTCGTAAAGACATAACGATTGTATTTATGTAATTTAAATTGACAAGAATGCGCTCCTATTTTTGAAGCTCATGTAAATAAATCAGTTGAAAACAGTGCTGAAAATCTTGTTTCGCACTGAGAAAAGAGATACACACAAGATTGAAAGGAAAACCTTGTTATGTGTTTTAGACCAGCAGCAGTAGAAATTGAAAAAACCTGTCCAAAGTGCGGATCCAAAGCAGAGTCATCTGAAACCGTATGTCCTTCATGCGGCGCAGATCTTCCTGCAGGTCCCGCTATGCCCGGAGCCCCTGGCATGCCCGGCATGCCTTCTGCTCCAGGTGCTCCGGGAGCTCCGGGCATGCCTTCTGCTCCCGGCATGCCTTCTGCTCCCGGTATGCCTTCTGCACCAGGCGCACCAGCAGCTCCGGGCGCACCCAGCGCCCCCAAAGCTCCAGGTGCGTAAGCACAAAAGGAGATATTTGGATTAGTAGCAAATAGCTTTTGAAAAAGCATTTGTGCTTTCTTTACACCACGCAGGCACAAGATACTTATTTTCGTGCCTGCGTGGTTTTTTGTTTCTTAAATTACTTTTAAAGGTAAGATTAATCAGAAGCGTTAACTTTAACCATTAAAACAAGAAAGGATTGGGAATGCTTACTAAACGACAGAATTTTATTGAATGCGTAACGGGAGGAAATCCAGACAGATATGTAAATCAATATGAGGCTTTTAATCTTATTCGTCCATCCATACATTGCGACATGTCTCATTTCGCGTCAGACGGGTACATGATTGATGGCTGGGGAGTCTATCAAGGCCAAGTAAAAGGCCAAGAAAACATGGGCTTATTCCCTATGCACGATGCAGAACATCTTGTTATCAAAGATATCTGCAATTGGAGAAACGAGCTCGTGACGCCAAAAAGTCCTGATGATCCTGCGATTTGGGAACCTCTTCAAGAAAAAGCTGAAGCCGTAGATCGCTCGGAACAATTTGTTACCAGCGTGTGTCTTCCTGGTATGTTGGAACGCTGCCATCATCTTATGGGAATGACTGAGTGCATGGCTGCATTTTATGAAGAGCCCGAAGAAATGGAAGAACTCATTGACTTAATAACAGATTACGAGCTAGAAGTTGCGAAGTGTCATATTAAATATGTGAAGCCTGATGCTATGTTCCATCATGACGACTGGGGTACCAAGCTTTCAACTTTTATGGCTCCTGACATGCTTGAAGAGTTCTTCCTTAAACCTTATCAGAAGGTTTATAGCTACTACAAAGAGCATGGTGTTCAGTATATTATTCATCATTCGGATTCCTATGGCGAAACACTACTTCCTATGATGGAAAAAGTTGGCATTGATGTATGGCAAGGTTGCCTGCGCACTACAAACAATCTGCCTCAGTTAATTAAAGAATGGGGCGGAAAAATTACGTTCATGGGTGGCGTAGAAAACGCAATGATTGATAAACCGGAATGGACCGAAGAAGAAGTTGTAGCTGAAACTAATGCTGCAATTGATTTTGCAAATAGCACCAAGTATTATATTCCTTGCATGACTTCTGGCATTGACGATTCGAACTTCCCAGGCGTTTACGACATTGTTACTCGTACCATCAATGAACGTTCTAAAACAGATTTTAAATAATTTTTCCAGCTACGGTTTCAACGCATTAAAATCTGTTTATTCGCAATACTTTCAAACAATCGTAACGAAAGCACCAAGTGCTCCTGGGGTACCTGGTGTGCCAGCGGCAAAGTAATTTTAAATGCTATAAGAGGGTGGTCTGACTGGCCACCCTCTTGTACTTGACGTTTCGCTTCCCTGCCACTTTCCCAGCAATTTTGTTATGTCACGAAATCATATTTCGGTCACGTTTTGTTTTTATGGGAAAAATAAAGGCTGACAACCCCGCGTGAGCAAAAA
>CAZRFO010000005.1:0-9336 GCA_964599515.1 uncultured Eggerthellaceae bacterium
TGCAAGTATTCAACTCCTGCGCGGCGCTTTATAGATAGGCCTTCTTTTGCTTTCACGAATGAATAGCCACTTAGGTGCGGGCTTTCGCCAAGAAGTAAGTCAATAACATCTACGCCAAGTTTTTCCGCGCACTTATACAAGAAAGTAAAAGAAAGGTCTTGTTCGCCAGATTCTTGAGCCTCGTATTCTTCAACGCTTCTGCCAGTTGCATCTGCCATTTCTTGCAACGAAAAGCCAAGATCTTCACGCAAAGCACGAATGCGATTAACAACTTCTTGAATGTTTGGTTCCATGTTTTTCCTCTCTTTAATAAGAAAACCCGACATAAAGCCGGGCTTTTGTTTCAAATTTTTTGGTTCAAGCAATTCGCTTTAAGAAACTCACCCGCGCGTAACTAAATCACTGACAATAATAATGTCTGTGACTAGAATGCCAAAAATGTTAAGGACGTTACTCAAAGCTAACCTTCTTGTCTTGATTACAACGCGGCAAAGAATACCACAATTTAATCTTTTCGCTTTAAGCAAACACAAAAATGTGCATCCGAAGAACCTGAACGAACAGAGCTTGAAAAACTAGCGTGCCCAGCTATTGGAATAATCTGGAAGTTTTTGCCTTGTTCACTATTCAAAAAGCGCATTATAACTTCTTCGTTTTCTGCTTTTGTTACAGTGCATGTTGAATAAACAAGCATGCCGCCAGCGTTAACACACGTGCTTGCGGCACTCAAGATAGATAGGCCAAGGCAAGCCAAGTCATCTATTGCATCTTGTGTAATATGCCAACGAATTTCTGGATGTCTGCGAAGCGTTCCAAGTCCAGAACATGGCGCATCAATAAAGACAGCGTCAAAAAGCCCGTCTTTTACCCCGCACTTTTCGTTTACAAAATAACTTGGAGAAATTTTGGTAGCGTCATAGGTGCAAGCTTTTGCCACGTGAATTCCTGCGGCTTTTGCACGTTTTTCCAACAACTTACTTTTGAATGCATGATTATCAAGCGTAACATGGTGCATTTGTTTGCCGTACTTTTGAATAGCGCCACTTTGCAAAAGCAAAGTTTTTGTGCCCCTACCTGCTCCAATTTCCAAAAACGATGATGGATATTTTTCAGGCAATGCAAGAAGCGCAATAATTTGCGCAGACAAATCCGATACCAAAATGCAGCATCTATCAAGAAGTTTTGCAATTTCTGGCTTTTGTATGTCACTTGAATTTTCAAGCAAATAACATGATGGAACTTCTGCCTTTTCAAAGTACTGCTGGTGATAAATAACGCCTTCGTTATCAAAAATTGAAAGCACAGCATCTTGTGTGGCGCGCGCAGCATTGATTGATATGAACAAAGGCGCTTGCTCATTTGATGCTTTCATTAACTCTTGCGCGGCGTGGCTTCCTAAATCTTGTTCAAGCCTTAAAGTTAGCCATTCTGGAAAAGCGTACAAAAGCGCACGTGCTGTAGTGTCTGTTTTAGGGTCTCCAAATGGGAACTGTGCTTTATTTGCCACAAGTTTACGTAAAACAGCATTTGCAAGTTTATCTGCTCTAGGGGCAATGCTCCTAACGAGTTCTACGCCCTGGTCTACCGCCGCATGGTCTTGTTTACCCAAATAATAAAGCTCATATGTACTTATACGAAGGGCATCGCGCACGTTTTCATCTATATCGCGCGGGGAATTTAAAGCCTTATTGATGATGATATCTAGTGAGCCTAAACACATTGCAACCCCAAATGAAAGAACTGAAGCAAAAGCCTTGTCTTCTTTGGAAAGCCTTGATGTTTTTAGCTCTTTTTCTAGAAGCTCATGCGTATATGCGCCGCGTTTTCGCACTTCAGATGTCACTTTTAACGCAAGCGCACGCGCGGGGCTCACACGTTTTACTTGGCGTGTTCGAATGCGCGAACCAGTGCGCGACGTGGAAGTGCGAACTTTGGCTTTTACTGGTTGCTTATCTTTGTTTGCGCTAGCGTTGCTTGCACGGTTTTTGCTGGTTGTGCGACCGTTGTCTGAATGGCTATTATTGTTTGAGCGGCCATTGTTGCTTGGACCTCTATATAAGGAACTATTCACGTACCTGCTCCCACGTTAGAGTTTGCGTACGCGCATTTTGAATTCCAGCCGCAAAAGCTTGAGCGGTCATTTCTTTTTTACCATCAGGTTTAAGCATGCGAATTTCTAGCACACCATCGCTCATGAAAAGATATAGCTTTTTATTAGAGAAAACCAAAGACCCGCACGCCTTTGTATCAATAGGCAAATCACTCGCGTCAACTGGAGCAGCGTCAAGGATAGAAACGCTCTTGTCTGCTAAAACAACCTTACATGCGTGGGCTTCGCTTGCGCAACGTACCTTTCTCCATGCAAGTTCAGCACTGTCATCAGCTGAAAGATACAACTCCTTTTTGTCAATCTTGTTTGCGTAGGTTACGCCATCTTCACCCTGGCTTACCCAGAAAAGTTTTCCTTGCTCAAAGCCAGAAAGCGCACTTAGCATTGCTTCTGATGCAAGATCTGCTAGCTCTAGGGTTAGTTCTTCAACGTTTTTGTCATCTATATCAGTTGAGCGACAAATGCAATAATCCCCTGTGTCTAGGCCTTCTTCCATACGCATAACGCAAACGCCCGCTTGTTTGTCTCCTGCCAAAATGGCTCGCTCAATAGGTGCTGCTCCACGCCAACGTGGCAAAAGCGAAGCATGCGCATTAATGCAAGCAAAGCGTGGAATATCAAGCACCTCTTTTGGTAAAAGCATGCCATAAGCTGCAACAACAATTACATCTGGATTGAGGCTTGCAAGATGCGCTTGTTCTTCGGCATTTTTTAAACTCTTTGGAGTGAAAACAGGCAAGTTTAGTTCAAGAGCTTGTTCTTTAACTGGCGTTGGTACTAGAGTGTTTCCGCGGCCGCGAACTGCGTCTGCGCGTGTGTAAACCGCTACAATTTCATGTTGCTGTGCTATCTCAAAAAGAATATGCGCCGCAAATTTTGGTGTTCCCATAAAAACTATACGCATTAGTTTTCCTCTTCGCCAACATCACCTGGTTTTGCACCAGCAGCAAGTGCCTTTTCATATTCAACCAAAGCCGTAATTCTATCTTCTGGATCAGCCGACTCAAAAAGCGTTTTACCTTCCAAGTGGTCAATTTCATGTTGCAGGCAACGACCAAGCAAACCTTCGCCTTCTATTTCCCAAAGTTCGCCATCAAAGTCGTAGTAGCGAACGCGCGCCCATGGCTGCCTTGTTATAGGAACCGTAATACCAGGAAGCGAAAGGCAGCCTTCCCCAGCCTTAACTGGATCTCCTTTAAGCTCCATGATGACTGGATTTATGAGAACGAGCGGATCTTTGTCTGCGCCGTCATCTGCGTAATCGCAATCTATTACTACGAGCCTCTTTAGAACGCCCACCTGCGGCGCAGCAATACCGCACCCGTTAGATTTATACATCAAATTGGCCATTTGCTTTGCAAGACGTTTGAGCGATTTATCTTTTTTTATGTCGCATTCTTCGCATACTGTATTTAAAAGCGGGTCTGGTGACTGAACAATTTTCAACAAAGCAATTCTCCTTGTATATTTATTGCGTGTTCTATTTTTATGCGTGTATCTTAATTCTTCCAACGCGCCTCGTTTTTACGCGTGCTTAAAAATTGCGCCTACGCGTCTCATTTTTGCGCGCATATTATAATTCTAGTTGTTCGCGTTAGCTTTTACATAACTTACTTCTGTGCGTCTTATTTCTGTTCTGGTTCATCCGTCACAATTTCTTTAAGCGAAGCAGCAATGCCGGCTAGGCCCTGCAAATTTGAAGGAATAATAAGCTTCGTGGAACGACCATTAGCAACACACTTTAGAGCTTCATATGCTTGTAACGTAAGCACAGCCTGGTCTGCTTCCGCGTTGCGAACCATGCGAATACCATCTGCAGTTGCTTCCTGAACATCACGAATAGCTTGTGCCTGGCCTTCTGCTTCACGAATTTGTCGCTCCCTTTCAGCTTCTGCAGCAAGAATCGTCTTCTCTTTTTCCGCTTCTGCAGCCAAAATGATAGCCTGCTTTTCACCTTCCGCAATAGTGATGGCAGATTGCTTTTGACCTTCCGCCAAAAGAACAGCTTCACGTTTTTCGCGTTCTGCCTTCATCTGTTTTTCCATTGCTTGTTGGATAGCTGCAGGTGGAGTGATATTTTTCACTTCTACACGATTAACCTTAATACCCCAAGCATCTGTTGCTTCATCTAAGATTGAGCGCATTTTTGAGTTGATTGTGTCGCGAGAAACTAGAGTTGTGTCAAGGTCAAGGTCGCCAATAATATTGCGAAGCGTAGTTGCTGTAAGATTTTCTATAGCGCGAATAGGACCTTCAACGCCATAACAATACAACTTAGGCTCTACAATTTTAAAGAATACAACCGCGTCAATAGACATAGTTACATTATCTTTAGTGATAACTGGCTGAGGCGGAAAATCTGCAACTTGTTCTTTTAGACTTACATTTTTGTTTATCCTGTCAATGAAAGGAACTTTAACATGCAAACCGTTGTTCCAAGTTGTAAGGTATGAACCCAAGCGCTCTACTACTGCAGCCTGGGACTGCGGAACAATCTTTACGCAAGTAACCAAAAACAAAACAACAAGAACAACTATAACCAAAATAAAAGTCATAACCTACATCCTTTCAACAACAAGTTTTGCGCTTTCCTGTTTAACTATTACAACTTTTGTTCCGCACTCAAGCTTATCACCATTTGCGCTTTTCGCGCTCCATGTCATATGATTGCTTAGCTCTACCCTACCAAAGCCATCAACTGGAATTTCTTCCACAACATGTGCTGTTTCTCCAACAGGGCTTGGCTCTTTAGATTCACCTATATTAGCATGCTTTAATGCAAACGGGCGCAACGCAAATAAACATGCAAGAGAAACAACCACAAACACTATTGCTTGTATTTCCCAAGGCACGCCAAAAAAACTGCACACAAACGCAATCAGGGCGCCAATCACAAACCATAGCGTAATAAAGCTGCTAGAAAAAACCTCCAGAACAGCAGCTACAACAGCCAAAACAAGCCAAACGTATACGCTCACAAGCCAATCCTTTCACTAGTTTGGAAGCACATGTTTTTTACGACGAGCCACTAAGTCTTTTTGCATAGAGGCTATGCTTTCAAAATACATATCATACTCTTCTTCGCTCAACGCACCAGGGTTTTTAAGGTGCACACGCAACTCATCTATAGAGCTTTCAAGGTCACCCAGCGCGAGTTCCTCAACTAAATACTTTGCAAGCGCTTCCGGTTTGGTTTTTTGACTTGAATATGAACTTGTAAGCAATCCCCCAGCCTGAGGTATTGACTCTGCGGCGTTTGAAATTATTTCTGCAGGCTTAGCGTTTGCATTTTTTGACAACGTATCCAAAATGCTTGATGCTAAGAGTTCGTTTATTTTTTCATGCCAATTCGTGCATGCCAGGGTGTTCGCGTTTGCTATGCCAATGTGCGGATGCTGAGAACAAAGGCACAAAAAGTCTTTTTCAAATTTTCGCCTGCTTTGCTCTGGCTGAGAAAGCCTAGATTGCGACTGTCTAGAACTGGACGATTGCGAGCTATATTGCTGCGAGTTTTGCACCATGGAATTTTGCACCATGGAATTTTGCGTTTGCGAAACGCCCCCATAAGCATCAAAAGCATCGTTTGTTGCCGCCTTGCGCAAATCGCTAGCGTCATCACGCGTGCGCTGTGCTGGAACTTTCAATTTAGAAAGTGCCGCAAGAGCGTCTTCTTCGCGCATTCTGCACATACCAGCAATTTGTACCGCGTAATCTTTTGCAAGAAGCGAGTCTTTTATGGGAGCCAAAACTTCAATCGCTCTGGAAAAACCTAATGCACGACCTTCCGCATGAGTTAAATCTACATTTTCAAGCCTGCGTTCTATTCCATATTCAAGCAAAGGTTTAGCTTGTTGCAAGAGAGCATTTAGCGCAGACGCCCCGCGTTCGCTTACAAAATCTGCTGGGTCAAGATTATCTGGTAGCGTTACGGCGCTCAAGTCAATTTGAGAAGCGCCCGCCTCTGGAGTCATTGCGGCATCTATAAATTGCAAAGCTCTATCAGCCGCGTGTTGACCTGCAGCGTCACCATCAAATAGATAAATAATGCCATTTTTTGCATGGCGCGACAAAAGCCGAATGTGTTGTTTAGTAAGCGCTGTTCCAAGAGTAGCAACGCAATTAGTTATGCCTGCTTGGTGAAGCGCAATAACATCTGTGTAGCCTTCGCATACTATTGCTTTTCCAGTACTTGCCATAGCCGCTTTTGCCTTGTGCAAACCATACAAAACATTTGACTTGTGGAAAAGAGGCGTTTCGTTTGTGTTTAAATACTTTGGTTGGCCGTCTCCTATGATTCTGCCGCCAAAAGCTATTACATCGCCAGCTACATCGCAAATTGGAAACATAACGCGCTCGTAAAAACGGTCATGCGTGCGACCATCTTTTCCAGACACAGCAACGTTTGCAGCTATCATTTCTTTTGAGTTAAACCCTTTAGATGAAAGATGCCGCACTAGGCTGCCACCACCTGGCGCATAACCCAAATTCCACTCTTTAGGAATGCTTCCGCCTAAGTTTCTTGAAGACAGATATTCTCTGGCGTGCGCAGCGCGAGAATCCTGTGAGCGCATAAGCTGCATGTGGTAAAACGCGGCTGTTTCTTTGCATACCATTTTAAGGCGCTGTTTTTCACCTGTACTTGGACCTGAACTTTTAGCATTGCGCTCTAGCTGAATATGAGCTCTATCTGCAAGATATTGAACGGCTTCATTAAAGCTATAGCCGTCTACTTTCATCAAGTATGTAAAAACATCCCCGCCTTCGTGGCATCCAAAGCAATGCCAAAGTTGAGTAACGGGGTCTACTTTACAAGATGGCGTTTTTTCATTGTGAACAGGACAGCAGCACCAGAAGTCTTTACCCTTTTGCTTCATTGGGCTGCGTTCACCCATCAAGGCAACAAGGTCAACGGAGTCGCGGATTTTTTGTTTTTCTTCGTCGCTTATTAGCCAGCCTGCCACATCCGCCACCTCCAATGCTTATTTGTATTGCTGTACTTAGGTTTGCAATTATACCAGTCAAATTGAGCTTTTTTAACGCGTGCCGTAAACCGTAAAATTTAAACAAGCCAAAGCACTTACTTGCTTAAATTTAGAATTTTCACAACTAGGAAACGCGACCGTTGCGAAGTGCGCATTTCACTTAGAGCAATTTCTTGTCAGCACGTTTCTTTTGCGCATGCTTTATTGTTAAAATGTGCGCGACAGAAATTTAAAAAAGAAGCGCATAAGAGAAACGTGTGACTAAATTGGCAGCTAACACTCAGAATCGCATTCCATATTTGACTCTAGATACAGAACTAGAACACCAAATAAAAGCAGATCAGAAAAATGGCTGGGTAAACCCGCACCGCTGCAATGATGAAGACATTTTACGACGCGAAAACAATATTCACGACAAAGCAACGCTAATCCGACCTGCGTTTTCGCGCGACACGGAAAAAATTGTAAACATTCCTGCGTATAACCGCTACTCAGACAAGACACAGGTATTTTCATTTGTGGAAAACGACGACATTTGCAGAAGAAGTTTGCACGTGCAGCTTGTGAACCGCGTGAGTCTTGGAATCGGAAAACTCTTAGGGCTAAATACAGACCTGATTGAAGCAATTGCTCTTGGGCACGATTTAGGTCACACTCCTTTTGGCCATGCTGGAGAACATTTTTTGAGCGCATGCTACCACGAACACACTGGTAGATGGTTTAACCATAACGTTCATTCGGTTCGCGTGTTAGACAAGCTTTACAAAAGAAATATTAGCCTCCAAGTGCTAGATGGCGTGCTTTGTCATAACGGCGAATTTGAACAACAAGTACTTCAAACAGGAAACACAAAAAGTTTTGAAGAGCTAGATGCGCTTGTTGAAGCATGCATGGCAGACGAAAATGTTATAGCAACGCTTAGACCCTCAACGCTAGAAGGATGTGTTGTACGCGTAAGCGACATGATTGCATACCTTGGAAAAGACAGAGCCGATGCACTTGACATGGGAATTATCGGTTCTCTTGATGTATTTGACTCATGTGTTATTGGTACAAACAACGCACGAATCATCAATAACCTTACCGTAGACATAATCTCTAACAGCTATGGCAAAGATAAAATCATGATGAGTGAAGAAGTCTTTGAAGACTTGAAGACCGCAAAAAGACAAAACTATGAGAAGATTTATCTGAAAGAAGGCATGGTTGGGGAAACAAAAAATATAGTAGAAGAAATGTTTAACGAAGTCTATGAATGCCTATTGCAAGACCTGCTTTCTGGTAATGAAAACTCCCCCGTTTTCTTGCATCACGTCAAGAAACTTGTGGCAAAATCTAGCACAATAACAAAGGATTCTTATCTAACAGAAGAACCAAACCAGATAATTGTTGACTACATTGCATCTATGACAGATAGCTACTTTACAGAACTTTACTCGTATCTTTTCCCTAACAAAGAGAAAAACTTGATGCGCTTGGGATATTGTTCAGACCTTCCAAAACGACAATGAGAAGTTAAATCCCAGAAAAAGCCGGATTCTGGACAAAACCTTGAGATTAAGGCATAAATTTGCGCCATTACGAGCAAAGCTCGAACAACTAGTTTCCAAAACCCCAGGTCATGCATGCGCGCGGCTTCTTACATGTTGGTGGTACGAAAGAAGCTATGCCTTAAACGTGGACTTTTGTCCCAAAACAGCCTAAATCGCGGATTTAACTTTAATTTTGGCACAGCGAATCTAAATACCCAGTATCCTCAATAAGATTGTCGCTATCTGCCGCAGATGTTGCTAGCGCATCGCATCGTTCATTTTCTGGATGTTCATTGTGTCCGCGAACCCATTGAAAACTTACGTTATGCTGCTTCATTGCACTCAAAAGGCGCTCCCATAAATCGCGGTTCTTAACTGGCTCTTTTTTTGCGTTTTTCCACCCGCGTGTTTGCCATCCAGCAACCCAATTTTCGTTGAAAGCCTTTACAACATACTGGGAATCTGTTGTAACAGTAACGTCGCAAGGGCATTTAAGCGCTTCTAACGCACAAACCACTCCAAGTAACTCCATGCGATTATTTGTTGTACAAGCATATCCTTGGCTAAGTTCTTTTTCGTGGATGTTTCCGCATTTATCTGTATAGCGAAGAATAGAACCATAGCCTCCAGGACCAGGGTTTCCACGCGACGACCCATCTGAGTAAATTAAAACCTTCATTCATTCCCCATGCGTTATTTCTACAGCTTCTAC
>CAZRFO010000005.1:9436-16562 GCA_964599515.1 uncultured Eggerthellaceae bacterium
TCAATTTCTATTGATGCAAATTATACCGCTCACACTCAATTAGACGCACTAATGATAGCTATATGAACATTTTTATGTGTCCACCTTGACAGTAAATATAAACGCATTATCATATGCACAAATGTTCATATGTTCAGTTTGTCAAGTAGATAATAAACAATTTGCCAGCAACGTTAAGGAAAAACATGGAAAACGAAACTTGCACAACCAAAAACAATGTTGCACTTCCCAACATTACAGACGATGAAGAGATCCTGATGGATCTAGCCGACCTATTCAAGATTTTTGCAGATACCACAAGAATAAAAATTTTGTACGCGCTTATGGAACAAGCACTTTGTGTTGCAGAAATCTCAGAAGCGGTATCCGTTTCTCAAAGTGCCGTTTCTCACCAGCTGCGCATTCTTAAAAATGCGCGACTTGTGAAATATCAGCGTGATGGAAAAAATATCATCTACAGCATTTCTGACGACCACGTCATAAGCATCCTTAACCAAGGCTTAACGCATATTTGCGAATAACAGCCAAAGCAGTACTAAACACTAAAGGACACACTGGGCCAAATACGCAACGCCAATAAATATGTAGCGGTAAAAACACGAAAATGCAAAGCCACGCCACGACAGAAACCCGTCGTGCAAATAAATAACAGGCTGGAGACTACAACGAAAAAAGGAGTCACATCATGGTTAAATCCTACAAATTAGAAGAATTGGATTGTGCAAACTGCGCTGCAAAAATGGAAGCAGACATCAACAAGCTTGAAGGTGTTATAAGCGCGAAAGTTAACTTCATGCAGCAAAAACTAAAGCTTGAAGTTGCAGATGGAGCTCTTGACGATGTTCTTGCAAAGGCACAATCAATTTGCAAGAAATATGAACCAGATTGTCGCATAATCTATTAATTTAGCATGGCAGAACTAGCACTGACTCAAGTTGCACAAACACACTCTTATCAACCAGTATATAACCATAGTTTCAGCATTATATAAGAGGAACTCATGACAAAAAAACTCAAAAAACAACTAACACGCATCATCTGTGCGCTTGTAATTTTTTTGATAATTGAACTAATTCCAATAGAATCATTTATCACAAATGCACAAACCGCGCTTGTTGTTGAGTTTGTTCTTTTCCTTATCCCCTACTTCGTTGCAGGCTGGGACGTACTTCTAAAAGCTGGCAAAAACATAGTTCACGGCCAGCCGTTTGATGAATGCTTTTTAATGTGCGTAGCAACAATTGGTGCATTCTTGCTGGTCTTGTTCCCAGAAGCAGAACCACACATGGCAGAAGGCGCCGCTGTAATGATTTTCTACCAAGTTGGCGAATGGTTTGAACACTACGCAGTTGGAAAATCACGCGCATCAATTAGTGAAATGATGGATATAGCCCCAGATTATGCAAACATCATGATTGATGGCGCACTTGCTCAAGTTGACCCAGAAGAAGTAGAAATTGGAAGCGAAATTATCGTAAAACCTGGAGAGCGAATCCCTCTTGACGGCATTGTGGTGTCTGGAACATCCGAGCTTGACACTGCTGCGTTAACAGGAGAATCTCTTCCAAGTCACGTTGCACCAGGAAGCGAAGTTATCTCTGGATGCATAAATCTATCTGGAGTTTTAACCATCAAAACCACTAAAGCATTTGGCGAATCTACGGTAATGCGCATCCTAGCTCTTGTAGAAGAGGCGTCAGACAAAAAAGCGCGAACAGAGGCATTCATTACTCGTTTTGCACGCTACTACACACCTATTGTTGTTTTTTGCGCTTTAGCTCTTGCAGTAATTCCGCCACTTCTATTGGGGGGCGTATGGAGCGACTGGATTCAACGCGGTTTAATCTTTTTAGTTGTTTCATGCCCATGCGCTCTTGTAATTTCTGTCCCACTTTCATTCTTTAGTGGAATTGGGGCTGCAAGCAAAAAAGGTATCCTTATCAAAGGGTCAAATTATCTTGAACAGCTTGGCTCACTATCAACGGTTGTCTTTGACAAAACTGGGACGCTTACAACTGGCACATTTTCTGTTACAGAAATATATTGCAACAACACAAACGAACAAGAACTTCTTAAATACGCAGCACATGCAGAGGCGTTTAGCACACATCCTCTAGCTACTGCCATTAGAACAGCGTATCTACAAGAAGGCGGCTCAATTCAAAGCGAAGAAGTTTCCAACTTACAAGAATATGCTGGCAAGGGAATTTCTGCGCAATATAACGACGCTAACATACTTGTTGGAAACGCAAAACTACTCTTGGAACACGAAATAAATACTCCAGAAATAAGCGTCCAATACGGAAGTATTTTACACGTTGCTAAAGACACATCATATCTAGGTTACATAGTTGTTGCAGACCAAATTAAAGAACAAAGTGCAGATGCTCTTCGTGCGCTCCATGAAAACGGAATAAGCAAACTAGTTATGCTTACTGGAGATAGAAAAGACTACGCCAAACACATTGCCGAAGCACTTGGCATTGACGAATACCATGCGGAACTTCTTCCGCAAGAAAAAGTTGAGCACTTTGAGGAAATACTCAAAAAAGCAAGCAAAAATGAAAAGGTTGCATTTGTTGGAGATGGAATAAATGATGCCCCTGTGCTCATGAGAGCAGATGTTGGAATTGCCATGGGTGCCATGGGAAGCGATGCTGCAATAGAAGCTGCAGACATCGTTTTAATGGACGACAACCCCGCAAAAATTTCGCTTGCACAGCACATAGCCAAACGAACCATGGGCATTGTTTGGCAAAACATCATATTTGCACTTGGAGTAAAGTTTTTAGTACTTATCTTGGCTGCGCTAGGAATAGCAAATATGTGGTTAGCGGTATTTGCAGATGTTGGCGTTGCGGCACTTGCAATATTAAATGCCATGCGTGCTTTGCGTGTGAAATAAATAAAAACCGTGTTATATAAGCTAACTTATAATAAATCTAATTGTTATAAGTAAGCTTGACATTCATCACCAAACAAGGCGCACGCTGCTTACAAAATTGAGTTTGAAGTGCTTAGTTCAAGTGCGTAGGCTTCTCCTAAATCTATTAGTTCTTGCCTATTATGCACACCGCACTTAGCATAAATGCGACGCAGATGCGTATCTACAGTGCTTTTAGAAATAACTAATTCTTGAGAAATCCGCTCAGCAGTTCTTCCCTTTAGCGCCAAAGGCAAAACTTCTGCTTCACGGTTTGAAAGACCAAAATTCCCAGACATATTCAGGCACGCCTCTTCAAAATTGTCTTCTGCACTAGCAACTGCGGAAAGTTCTGCAAAATCTTGGTGCGTAAATAGAAAGCTATATGTAAAAATTGACAAAACACCAGCAAATGCAATAACTACTATGCCAAGTTCATTTTGATTCGCAACATAAATAAACACATTAGCAGCAAGTAAACCCAACACCTGACCAGCAAAAAGCATGCTCAAGCCTTCTGAGACAGACATTGAAAATGGAACACGTAAAACATAGGATATCATCACGAATAAGCTGCTAACAACAATAAGCAATGCAAAGTATCCAGCCTGTGCAATAGAAACACCAGAAATTGCCGAACTATCTAGAACGGGAATCAAGAAAAGGCCAGCCAAGAAAAGACAGATGGCTATTCTATATGAATAGCAAAGCGCAAAACGCCACATATGTGCCTTGTCTTGTTTTTCATCAGTTTGCACACTCGTTGCACCTGTGTTTGGTTTATCTGAGCCAGGTGCAAGAGAATGTAGTTGACTTGCGCCAATGCAAAACAGAACAAAAAATACGAGTGCATATAAATTTGTATAATCTGACGTATCGCCAACACTGAATAAATACGACTGCACAAGACCGGCACAAACACCAAAAAGCACCGTGCCGTAACGTATTCTTGACGACAAAATTTTTACAGCGCTGCTTGATGTGTTTTCTGCTTCAGTGAATTCAAGTTGTTCGTTGTTAGCGTGATAAAAAGTAAGGCAAAAGCCAGAAGCAAGAGCAAACAAAGACGCCAGCGGAACACTTGGTATAGCGCAAAATACTATGCAAAAAAACGCGCCCGTACCTGCACAAATAAAAAGTTTTGGAGCAAAACTACCAAGACCGTCCGGACCAAGCCTTGAAAACCAAGAGCAAATTAAAAACGCAGAAGCCAATCCACAACATGCGCTATTGACAAGTTCTAGCGCAGGAAATTCGCTCCCCAAAAATTTAACACTAAGTGTAAGTACAAAACTTAATGCCACAAATAAAAGAGTTACTGGACCCTCTAAAAGCACCATCCTTTTTGCTGTATTTGTTACACGAACAAGCGCAAAAGCGCACATCATTAAAATTAGAAGTCCAAGTTGCTCAACGAAGTCCATGGAATAACTTTGTGGTGTTACAAAAGATTCATCTACCCCATTGAATAATGAAAAAAAGAAGCACATGCAGCAAGTAAATCCAACATAGGAAAATATTGCGTTTTTCTTTTCTGTGTTCAACGGTGCTTCTTTCTAACTGTATTAACTTGCAATATGATAGCAGTTCTATTTGCTAACCAAACCAAGAAACGCCGCAACTAACCTTAATCACAAAGTAAAAAAACGAACCCACATATGTGAGTTCGTTTTTAGAATTTTGAAATATACGGAAACGAAAAGCAAGTGAAGTGTTATTTCGCTTCTTCCTCTTCTTCTTCAACCTCAACGGTTTTCACAACGCGCTTTTTAGGCGTTTCTTCTTGTGGAAGCTCTTCTACAACAGTATCTTCTTTTGCTGTTTCTTCGTCTCCTTCATCCATACCTTTGCGGAGATTTTTAACAGTCCTGCCCAATGCGCTTCCGAGTTTTGGAAGGTTCTTTGGTCCAAAAATAAGAAGTACAACAATTAAAATGATAATCCATTCAAAACCTTTAGGAAGAAACGGCATAACTACATCCTTTCATTAGACGCCTCGTCTGGCGTGTTTTTATTTGATGTATGCAACTTTAACGCGTTTTTTTATTTTGACTATCACGCAAACTGTGTATTTTTGCAAAATGAGAAGAAAAAACCTTGTCATGTGTTTACATGACAAGGTTTGTAATCCCAGTTCAAAGGCTCATTTTAAAAATTGCCTTGGCGCAAGTCGCCCAACGCAACAAATTAATAGCAAAATTATTTGCTTTTTGCCATCAAGCCAAAATCTGCAACATTTGCAAAGACGGAAACAAAACTATTTAAAAGGCGAAGCCTGTTTTCACGAACTTTTGCATCTTCATCCATAACCATAACACCATCAAAGAAGGCATCAATTGGTTTGCGCAAATCCGCAAGGTTCTGCAATGCTGTTTCGTAGTCATCTGCTACAAGAGCGGTTTCTACTTCGCGTTTTGCCTTGACAATTGCATTAGCTAAGCCAGCTTCTATTTCGTTGAAAATTGCATTGTCATAGTTTTCTCCACAATTTGCATCACGTAAGTTGTTAGCACGTGCGTAAGCCGTTGCAAGGTCGTCAAAAGTTTCTGCCTTATTAGCGCGTGCAGCTTCCAAAGCGCGCACGCGTGTCATAATTACTGCTGGCTCCACAACTCCTGTTGCTAAAACTGCGTCAATTGCATCTTGTGCTGCTCCCGCATCACGCAAGTTCACTTTTGTGCGAGTTATAAAGAAGTCAACAACTTGTTCGCGTACGGCATCAATGTCAAATTCAATTCCATTTGCGGCATAAGCGCTAAGAGCTTCACTGATTGCATCCACAAGAGAAAATGCAAGTCCAGAATCTAAAATATTGATGACCCCTATAGCCTGTCTGCGCAGCGCAAACGGGTCAGATGAACCAGTTGGTGCTTGATTAACAGCAAAAAGACCGCAGATTGTATCAATCTTATCTGCACAAGCAACAGCCTTACCTACTAATGATGTTGGCAAAGTATCCCCGGCAAAACGAGGCTTGTAATGGTCTGCGATAGCTTGCGCAACTTGGTCGGTCTCTCCTGCTGCTTTAGCGTAATACGAACCCATAATGCCTTGCACTGAAGTAAACTCAACAACAGCACTTGTCACAAGGTCTGCCTTTGCAAGATATGCCGCACGTTTTGCGTCTATTACATCTTGCTCACTAAGGCCAGCGCATGTTGCAATGTATCCAGCAAGTGCTTCAATACGTGAAACTTTAGCGCGAGTTGTGCCTAGAGCCTCTTGAAACACTACATTTTCTAGGTCATCAACGTATGCCTCAAGAGGCTTTTTAAGGTCTTCATCATAGAAAAACTTTGCATCGTATAGACGTGCAGCAACAACACGCTGGTTGCCATCAATGATATTGGCTTCAAATTTTGCATCGCCATTCGAAGTAACAATGAACTTATTTGTTAGCGCACCATCTTTTGTAAACAAAGGGAAATAACGCTGGTGAACAAGCATTGCATCTACAATGATTTCTTTTGGAACAGCCAAAAATAGTTCGTCAAATTCGCCAACCATAACAGTTGGATACTCAACTAGGTTTATTACTTCTGCCATTACTTTTGCTGGTAATTCTGCAACCAAGCCTGTCTTTTCTTCAATGGCTGCAATTTGCTTGCGAATTTCTGCTTCGCGCTCTGCTTCTGACGGTACAACGTAAGCATCACGTAAAACATCTAGCAGGCAATCTGCGTTTTTTACCTCAAAAGGACCAGGCGCCAAAAACCTGTGTCCTCTTGTTGTATTTCCCGCGCTAAGTCCAGCAAATTGCACATTAACAACTTCGCTACCAAGAAGAGCCAAAAGCCAACGCACTGGTCTGCGGAATGTATCTGAATAGCTACCCCAACGTTGCGGACGCGGCCAAGACAGCCCAGTAATTAAGCCGCGCAAAATGTCTGGCAGCATATCTGCAATGCGTTTTGCCGGTGTGTGCTTTATAGCAAAAACGTATTCTGTTCCGTTTTCTTCACGGCGCTCCAAACATGTTGGTTCAATACCTTGCTTGCGCGCAAAACCTAACGCTGCCTTTGTTGGATTGCCGTCTTCGTCAAACGCAATCCTTGCGGCAGGGCCTTTGATTGTTTCATCTAATGCCTGAGTAGTTTCTGGCACTTCACCAACTAGTAAAATCAAACGACGTGGTGTTGAATAAACGGAAATTTCACCATAACTTATACCCGCATTAGCAAAAGAAGTAGCAGCAAGTTTTTC
>CAZRFO010000006.1:0-11579 GCA_964599515.1 uncultured Eggerthellaceae bacterium
AAGGCATTTACTTTCATCAATAGTTGGGCGAAACGTCTTGTTAAGCCCGCTGAAAAGCGAAAGCAAAGCGCCAAGAGGGCAAAACTTACTGCACCACCTAGGAAGCAAGATAACTTCCACCACAATAATGGCAATGAAAGCAACAATGGTCCAGGTAGCTTCGCCAAATGCAAAAAGACGCATAATAAGCATGACACTAATAAAGGTAAGACCTACAGGGCAAATAATGCAAAATACTGGGAAGCCAAAAATGCCTGTTGAAAGCAAAGCTGCAGCCAAGATGCCATGACGGCTATCAATTTTGATGCCTTTGCTTTTACCGCAAGGGCTAGCGCAGGTTGCACAACTTGCGCATAGGCTTTTAGCGGCTAAATCTTTGCCAGCAACCGCGCTCGCCTTGGCACCTTCGCCCGGCACCCCAGCAGCTCCGGCACCTTCGCCAGCTTCTACTCCTTTAGCTTTTGCTACTTTTGCCTTGCGTGTAGGCTTAAGCTTGGAAAGAAAATGCACGGGGCAAACCCAGCTACAAAATACTTTTCCTAGTACGATGCAAATCACAAGCACCGCAATAACACTTATTATTGCCATAGGAATAGCCGTGCGTTGCGCAATCATGGCAAGTATAGAACCTAACGGGCATAAAAGCGTAATGGAACCAAAGCCAATACCGCAGGAGTTTCCTATGCCAACGCTAGTGAAATATCCAACAGCAACAACCGCAAGCACGGCAATCATAATGATAAAGCGCAAACGCGCAGTGTTTTTCTTTTTCATGGTTAGCCTCTTAATCTAGCGCTTTGACGATGACTGCTCGTTGTTTTGAGCACCTTTACGCGCTTGTACTTGTTTGCGTTCTGGCAGCTTAACGGTAATTGCTCTATCGGTTGGATGACTTGAATCCCATGTTCCAGAAAGAGAACCAGCGGAAAGAGAAATACAAGCGTTTTCGCAGGCACCGCAGCCATTGCACGCACTTTCGTTTACTACTGGTACGTGGTCCGCGTCAAGCGTTATGGCATTGTATGTACAAGCATCCTGGCAACTATGGCAGCCTGTTCCGCGATAAGCCAAGCACCACTCGCGCGTAAGTTGTGCTACGCCAATTTTCACGGTTGGAGAATCAATTTTTTCAATTGCGCCAGTTGGGCATACAGCAGCACATCTTGGGCCGCCATTAACATCTTCGCAGAAATTGCACCAACCCAGATGAAAGTCCATTTTTGGCAAACGTGCTTGCAAAAAGCCGTTTTCAATATGCGTGATATTTATGGCGTTTTGTGGGCATACCTCCATGCACTTTTGGCACCGTATACACGTTGCCAAAAGCATGTCTTCATCTTGTGCGCCCGGAGGTCTCACGAGTGCTTCGCTAGATGCAATATCCACGCAACCTAATGCCAAAAGCGCCACCGCTCCAACAGTACCGCAAATAACTCCACGCCTAGTGAAAGTTGGAGTTTTGTGCTTTGGTTGCGCGCTGTCCGCAGAAGCCGCAACGCTTGCCTGCTCGGCGTCTACCTGAGCAGCGTGCACGGCTGGCTCGGAACTTGCCTGCGCGGTGCCTACCTTAGCAACATCATCCAGTGCGGGCACTTGTTCACTATTATGTACATCGCCCATACTTATATACCTCCTTTGTTCTTACTTAATCCACTTCTGTTTACGCTTCTGCCTCTGCTGATTCTTTTTCGCTCAAAGCAGCTTCTCTAGCAGCAGCGCTATCATCTTCAAAATCTACGCTTGAAAGTATGTCGTCCAAAAATTCCTTGTCGTTTTCAAGGAAGCCAAGCGTAAGCTTACCTAAGCCCTTATAAAAATCTGTCTTAGGAAATTTCTCCATGTCTTTCGCCATCATTGGGAACCACGCAAGCAGGTGATCTTCCAAGAAATTACGTTGGGAAACCAAAAGTGCAATAGCCGCATCTTCGTCACCTTCGTTATAGCTTTCACAAATTCTTGTACCCAAAATGGTCATATATTCAAGCTCTACAGCAATGTGATCTTCTGCATCTTTCCAAGTTTCAGATTTACCTAAACCAGCTGCGCGATAAAGTGCCAGCATTTCATCGCGCGCAGTTTGCATCATCAAACGCTTTGGGCTTGTATACACGCTCTCAAATGGATAAGCAGCAGAATAACCAGAAACACCAGATCCCAAAAACGTGCGCGCGTAATCAACGGCAAGGACATCTAGTGCGTTTACATCTGCATGATTCAGAAATTCGCGAATGAGCCTATATCCCTCATCAACATTTGCATTTCCTGTATTCTTAGGAAAGCGCATGTTGCGCAGGCTTTCCAAAAACTCCGCATCAACTTCAACCATGTACATGCGCGTAAGCAGCTGATACGTGCTTGTGCGGTTTTTCAAAATATCGCTTAAAGTTATTTGTTCGGTTGCCATAATGCCTCTATCTCTCATTTGTTAACTTGAGTTGTCTTAAAAATTAGTTGTCTGAAAAAACGCCACTTTGAAGAAGCTCCATACCAATGTCTGTTATAACCCAGGCTTCTTTCCATTCAATAGCGTTTGCATCCTTAAGCTTCTCTATAAAATATTGACACCAACGACGTGGCTCCTGCAAAAGCGGGTCGGCATCAATTTCATTTGCAATTTCATTTTTAGTTTTGCCGCCGTCTTCTGCGCACATACTCAAAAGCTTCTTCCAAATTGGCATGTATTGCGGCTCGTCAATTACAACTTTAGTGGCAAGAGATGCATTCCAGCGCTCTTCTATTGCAGCAAGCCCGTCTTCTGTTGCTACATAAAGACTTGGTACAACAGGCTCTACTTCGTCATATTGCAAATCTACCTGGTCAAGAGAAATGCAATCTATACGTTCATCATCTTGAGACTCAGATGCTGGCGAAGTGCTTTCAGGTTGATTGTTTTCCATAGCACTCGCGCTGGCATCCGTGTCCATATGAAAATCGTTGTTAGCATCTTCTTCCCCTGCCGGTTCTTCAGGGTCTATGCGGTCAAGAGCGCCAGCATCGCACAAAAGTTCAATGATGCGCGCAGCCGTATAAACGCTTGTGCCTTGGGGATATTTTTCCTCAAGTTCAGCAGATGCTTCTTCAAGAGTTTTAGGCTCAGTGCACACGCGAATACCAGTTAGAATGCGAAATTTCTGCCCAGGCAAGCCGCTAATAAGTTTTTCAATGCGCTCCGCAGGCGGTAAAATCACAGGTTCTGGCACAATTGAGCGGTCGGCATCAGGGATTGGCACCTGATAATCCATTCCCGTGTACTCTTCGTTTTCGTCAAGTTCAAGCCCAGTATCTTCTAGTGGGTCAAAATCATCATCAATTTCAAAAACTTCAATTTCTTCCATATCTATCTCTCCTTTAAGGTTTTCGTAATTATAATTTACTGGTTTCCTTGGCTGCTTTTCCTGGCAAAACGCCATCATCTCTTACTTTTCAAGTAAGGCAGAAGGACTAACACATGCCATGCGCCTTCCATCTTTGTGATAAATACGCGTAGTGACCATGTTCAAAGCACCAGTGTTTTCTAACGCGTCATGTTGAAAATTGGTGTAATGGATTTCCTGGCTTGCAATAGCCTCTATACTTTCAAGCATTTGCTTGTCTCGCGCTAACGCACGGGCGCGATGCTCAATGTCAAAGGCGTCGTCAACTGCATCGCGCTTTGGCATAAAGCCATCAACCATTCCAGCAATGTATAAAATCTTACAAGCATGAGCATGACTTCTGTAATAAGGCACTATAACAACTGAATTGGCAGATTGAACTAGCTCTTCTTGCGTAAAGCTCTCAACAAAAGCTGTAAGGTTTGGCTTTTCATCAGACTTACCTAGCAGCTCTGCCTTTTTCCCAAGTGGCATGCCATGTTCTTGCATAAGCTTGCAGATTTCGCCAACATTTTGCGTTTCAAAAGCTTGACGCAAAACGTCGTATTCATGCATTGGCTCTAAGAATTTCTTAAAACTTACTGTAGCGTTTTCTATATTTTCTGGCTCGCAGAACACATGAATTGCTTCTGGTACAGGAATTTCACGCTCGCGAGCAAACGCCAAAAGCTCCAAAAATCCATCACTGCGCAATAGGTAATCATTTACGCCAATAAACGTACGATACGCAGTGAAATCGTTTGGATTTGCAAGCAGCTTCGCAAAAGCGGCAAGTTTAATGTCTGAAGAACTTGCCGCGTCGCGCGGGTCGCCCTTCGTCTTAGCAGCACCTAAATCAACAAATGCGCTTATGTTGATGTTATTAAGTTTTGCTGCTATGTGCTTAGCCCAAATGCTATTAGGTACTGTCACTACAATATCGCTTGGCTTTGCGCCCAACTCTATTTGCTTGGCAACTTCGCCTGCAATATACTCAAATTCAGCACTGGGGGTAGAAAGCGTTTGAACAGGTTTTTTTACGGGCGCTTGCGCTGAAACGCAATAAGCTTGCGTTTTTTCGCTGTCTAAGAATGCGCGCATTCCAGCAGGCGAAGGATACGGTTCATCATCAATGCTTAGAAATTCGTCGTTTCCAAAAGCAATGATGTTGCCACAAGACAAATACTCCAACAAGCGTTGTGCAGAAGCACTAAGCGCACCAAAGTCATCCACTATGAACAAACAAGGCTCTGGTTTGACATTTGCTGCTTGCATACCAAGATATGCCTTTGCGTATATTTCGCAAGGCAAGCATGCGCGCCGTGCTTCAAGATTTTCCTCAAGCACAGCATAGACAAACGCTTCTTCTTGCGTTTCTAACCAACCTTCTTTTTCTGCAGAGCAGTCGCTTATGCTGTGATAGAAAAACTTGAGCATTTCGCGTAAGCGCTTTGGCTTGATGCCAGTTACTTTGATGTCTTCCATCAAAACGTCAATTTCGTTAGCATCTAATACGCGCTGTGTGCGTTTTACTTGTTTTTGCACTTGTTCGTTTTCAAGCACATGTGTTGCAACCTCGCCAACATAAAGAACAGGGAACTGCGCTGTTGGCTGCGTTGCTGACTGCGCCGCCACTTGTTGCGCCTGCTGCCCGTGAGCCGTCGGCTGTGCAGTTTGTTGTTCCTGCTGCCCGTTATTCACAAGAGTTTCCACCTGAGCAGAAAGCTGTCTTGCGCGGTACTTTGTGGCGCAAACTACAACCACGTGTTCGCCTAAAGCAGAAAGTTGTGCAGCTTTGCGCAGCATAACGCCGCTAACGTCTAGATATGATGGAATAGATATACCGAGCCTTTTGCTCGTAGAAGAAAGGACAAGATCTTCCATCTTGTCTAAAGAAATTTCTTTTGCATTCATGCCTAGTCTCCATCCGGGTAATTGGATGAAGCCTGCTCTAGAAGCCCCCCAGCTTCATATGAAATGCTTACTTTGCGTAACTATACGAGCAAATCTTCTTCTTGTCTAGAAATATTTTTGCAATTTTTAAAAATTTTGGTTTAAGTTCACCACATCAATCATTCACTGGCTTTTCCTTAGGAAACGCTAGATCTAACAACTGCTGCTTGTTTGCAACGCCAATCTTTTGATAGATATGACGCATATGTGTACTTACTGTACCTGCGGAAATATAGAGTTCCTCTTGAATACGCACCATAGTGCGCCCTTGTAAAAGCAAGAGCAAAACTTCTGCTTCACGTGGAGAAAGATTATGCTTACTGGACAAATAGTCTGCCCGCTCCTTAAAGATATCCGCCTTAGGCGGCTCTGCTGTTTTCGCGCCATCTTCCTTAACGTTTTCCCCATGTATATCAGCAGGAACACTTGCTCCTTCCACCAAGTCAACATCACCAATTCCTGCATGAATGAGGTCAACTTCGTTAAAAAGAAATAAATGCACCACAAGAAAGATTAAAACGCAAATAGCACTTATAAAAACAGCATTTAGGCTTTCCCCATAAAGGGTTGTAAGGCCGCCGCCAAGTATCAAACCAACTGTTTCGCCAAAATACATAGTTCCCACACTTGCGGCAGCAGGACGCATTACACCTGTTCCAAAAGCCCAGCTTATGCGTCCACTGGCAAGTAAGATAAAGGCAAAGAAAATCATGTACCCGCCAAAACTTATGGACGTATAAAAAGTATAGTAATTTCTAATAAATGCCATAAGCACAAAACCTAAACCTAAAAACAGCATAGCTACTCTATATAGCGTTTCCAGCGGGTCTGTTTTTACAATACCAAAGTAGGCAACAATAAGAGAAACTAAAATACCAACAAGAAATAGGTAAACTCCATGTTCATCTGTGGTAGAAAAAGCTGAAAAGCCAGAAATGATATCTGTTAAGCCTTGCAAAAAGCCAATGAAGAATGCACCCGTTAATGCTCGTGCAAATAGTTTAATGGCACTTTTAGACAAAGGAGCATCTTGCGCTGGAGATTCGTGTGTATGTGTTTTCGTAAAGTCATTACGCGCAAGACCGGCTGAAGAACCAATGGGACTTATAGTAACCAATGCCATAGCTACCGGCGTTGGGACAAATATGAGCACGAGCCCAACAGTTAAACCTACTGCAGTACCAGCCGCATATTCAACTAATGTAACAACAGCGCCTTTTGAATAGAACAAGCACATCCAAAGTACGAAGTTCACGCTAGAGCCAAGCCCAGTCATAATTCCAGCGAGCGTTGTTATAAGCATACCCGATGGAGTTGTTACATCGGCAAAATAGCAAAGAACAGAACCTATAAGCATCAAAATTGCGCTTCCCCACACCAAAAGCCTAAGTTTCCTTATGCGTGTGTGTGGTTTATGAAACGCAATTATGGCAATACAGCCAACCGTAAATGCAAGAAGAGACGTACTCTGATGCTGATATAAAGTAGAACGAATGTCAGCCGAAAATGCATATGGGACAATGCTATAAAACATCATAGCCATCCAAAGACGCTGACATGAAAATCCCAAAATACGGCTAAGCGAAATAGATTTTAGCTCTTCTATATGAAGACTCCCCACAAGTTTCCCTCCCAATCTAAGAAACAAGGCAACACACCCTGCTAGTTAGCAGTTCGTATTGTACTCCTAGAAAAACAAAACAACCACCAAAACCTGTTTCAAATTTGTCTTACTCACGCATTTTTTGTTTCCCCAGATAAACTGCTTATCAAAATAAAACAAGAGCCAAATATCATAAAAAATTATGATGCGAAAAATGCGGTTTTCACAACTTTTTGTTGATGTTTATGACCCCATCAAAACACCTATTGTGCAAATGCGTCAAATCGCTACTAGCCCCCCAATTTGCTCAAGGAGCGATACACCGCAAACAAGTGTAAACAGTCGTAAACAAAAAACAAAAAAGGAGGAGAAGCATGGGTAAACTGAATATGTCAAGGCGCACGTTCATCAAGACAGCAGCTGTTACTGGTGCAGCAACAGCCATTTGTGGAACTTTTGTTCCAAGCGCTCTTGCCGACCAAACCTATCCTGAAGTTTCAGGTCAGGACACAGTCGAAGTAAAGAGTTGCTGCCGCGGCTGCGGTAAGATGGAATGCGGCGTTAAAGTCATTGTTCAGAACGGCCGCGCCATTCGCGTTGAAGGCGACGAAGGCGCATGGCAATCCATGGGTAACTGCTGCGCAAAGTCACAGTCATCTATTCAAGCAGCATATCACCCAGACAGATTGCACTACCCAATGAAGCGTACCAATCCAAAAGGCGAAGAGCCAGGATGGGAACGCATTTCTTGGGATGAAGCATTTGAACTAATCTCAAGCAACATCACCAAGATTAAAGCACAATACGGTGGAGAAGGAACATCGTGCCAAGTGGGTACTTCGCGTATTTGGTGTATGCACTCAGAATCAATTCTTAAAAACTTGCTTGAAACACCAAACAACATTGAAGCTTGGCAGATTTGCAAAGGGCCACGCCACTTTGCAACAACTATGTGCTCACAGTTTGCTATGTCATGGATGGAAACCATCACTCGCCCACGTGTATACGTTCAATGGGCAGGCGCATCAGAACTTTCCAACTACGACGACAGCTGCCGCACCACAGTTGACGTAGCAAGCCGCGCAGATTACCACATTTCTGTTGACCCTCGCATGGCTAACATGGGCAAAGAGGCCGACTACTGGATGAATTTACGCCCGGGCACAGACGGCGCGCTCACACTTTCATGGTGCAACGTTATTATCGAAAACAACCTGATTGATGAGATTTACGTTAAAAAATGGACAGACGCTCCATTTTTGGTATGCATGGATATGGAACCAACTGGATTCCCTGCAAAATGGACCGATGGTACTACATATGACATGAAAACTCACCTTCTTAAAGAATGCGATATTAAAGAAGGCGGCAGCCCTTACAAGTTCTTGGTATACGACAAAAACTGGGAAAAACTTGCAGCAGAAGGCATCACTCACGAATACGGCGCTTTCACCTGGTTTAACGCAGACCAACTAGAAGTCATAGACAACACAGGTGGCTTCTGGGAAGGCGAAAACTACGACACCGACAAAGCCTACGAAGGTCACGAAGCAGCACAACCAAATTTGCTTCCTGGTCAGGTTCAAGGTTGGTTGCCAGACTTGCAAGGTTTTGACCCTGCAATTGACCCAGCTCTTGAAGGCGAATATGAAATCACACTTAAAGATGGCCGCACCGTTAAAGTAAAGCCAGCTTGGGAATATTTCAAAGCACGCTGTGCTGAATACACACCAGAAATTGCCGAAGAAATCACCGGCATTCCAGCAGATAAAATTCGCGATGCAGCTCTTGCTTATGGCACACGCCTTGACCCAGAAAGCGGTTACGGCAATGGCGGCATTCAATACATGCTTGCTCAGGAACACGCATGCAACGCCATTCAAAACTGCCGCGCATCAGACGTACTTGTTGGCATTACTGGCAACATGGATACACCTGGTGGCAACCGTGGGCCTACGATGGTTCCAATCGACGGTGACTTGCAAGGATTTTCTGCTTGGGCACCTGGTGCTTCTACACCTCCTGCAGAAGTTAACGACAAGCAGCTTGGTGTGTCTCAGTTCCCGCTTTTGCGCTGGTGGTCTTACTGGTGCGATGGTGCAACATGCTACGATGCCATGATTACAGGTGACCCTTACCCTGTTAAGTTCCTCTGGAACGAATCTGGCAACTTCTTGGCATTCACCAACTCAACTCGTGCATGGGAAGCTTTGTGTTCGCTTGACTTCTACGTTGACTTAAACCTTTGGCATGCTCCATCCACAGACGCAGCCGATGTTATTTTGCCTGTTGCTCACTGGATTGAGTTGAACTCACCTCGTGCTTCACAGGGTTCTGCTGGCGCTATGGGTGCAACTGTTAAGTGCGTACAACCACCTGCAGAAGCAACCTATGACCCAGAAATTGTTATGAACCTGTTCAAGTACATGAACGTGCCTTGGACAACAGAGCCTTGGGGCGATGACCCAGATGACTACTGGCCAACAATTGAATGGCAGTTAAACGACTCTATTAAACTGTTCTCCGAAGAAGAATGGACAAACACTGCATGGCATGTAGAAAACGGCAAAGTTGTTTCTATGGAGCGCCGCGGTACAGAGTTAAGTAAACTTACTCCAAAGTATCCAACATGGGACGAATACATTGCCGACTTCCAAAAGAACGGCTGGTGGCAGGCTAAAGAAGTAGATCCAAAGCAATGGGGCACATATCGCCGTTATCAAACAGGTGGCCTTCGCGCAAGAGACTTTGTATGGGCTCGTCTTGACTACACCGCAGGTCCTGGCATTGGCGACTGGAAGCCAGGCTGGTTCACTCCAACCATGAAACAAGAAATTTGGTCTACTGTTATGGAAACATTCTTCCCAGAAAATACCATGTGGTATTTGCCAAGCTGGGTTGAGCCACCACACGGACCTAAAGATGGTGACCGCATTAAGGAATACCCACTTACAGCTACAACAGGACGTCGTATTCCGGTTTACTTCCACTCTGAGCACCGTCAGCTTCCATGGTGTCGTGAACTTTGGCCAGTTCCTCGTATTGAAATTAACCCAAAGACCGCTGCTAAGTATGGCATTGAAGAAGGCGACTGGGTATGGATTGAAACCGAATGGGGCAAGATTCGCGAAGTGGCAGACTTGTACTATGGCGTTGCAGAAGACGTTGTTAACCTAGAGCACACTTGGTGGTATCCAGAAGTTTCCGATGCAGGTCATGGCTTCCAGCTTTCTGCTGTTAACCAACTTATTGACCACTATGCACGCGACCCTCACTGTGGATCTTCCAACTTGCGCGCTTATCAGGTAAAGATTTACAAGGCAACACCAGAAAATTCGCCATTTGGAAACCCAGTACCATGCGACGGCAAAGGTGTACCTATTATCCACACGTCCGACGACCCTCGCTTAAACGAGTGGTTACCAGATTACGAAGGTAGGGAGTAAGCTATGACACGTATGGCAATTGTTACCGACCTAAACCGTTGTGTAGGTTGTTTGGCTTGCAGCCCTGCCTGCAAAGCTATAAATGGTGTACCTATTGGCAGCTACTGGAACAAAGTAGTACGCGTAGGACCAAACTTGGAGCCAGACGGCTCTGGCGAATGGCCCGATGCTTACATGTACTTCTTGCCAATAACCTGCCAGCACTGCAAAAACCCTGAATGCGTTGCTGTTTGTCCAACAGAGGCTTCTTATGTAGCAGAAGACGGCACAGTGCAAATTAACAAGGAAAAATGCATTGGTTGTCAGTTCTGTGTTATGGCATGCCCTTATGGCGTACGTTATCTAAACGAAACAGAACGTGTTGTAGAAAAATGCACCATGTGTGAGCAGAAGCTCAAAGAAGGCGAAGTGCCACAATGCGTTGCTCAGTGCGGCGGCAATGCTCGCTGGGTAGGAGACCTTGATAAAGGATGGGAGTCTTTCGTAGGCTCCATGAATTCAGGTGAGCGTGGCGAAGGAACCTATGGCAATGGCGGACGCCGCAAGATGCTTGACTTCTTGGAGGAGTTCACCGAAGACCAGGTATATGCCCTGCCAGATGTAGGCAATGAACCTTCTTGTAGATATATTCTTCGCCGTCACCATTGGGAAGGAGGCGACCGTTAATGGAACTGCAATGGCCTTTAATTTTATTCACCACATTCATTGCGTGGTGCGCGGGTCTTTTTGGTACCCAGTGTCTTTACGCTCTTAAGGGTAAAGGCGAAAAGACCCAGTTCATAGCATGGATTACCGCAGCTGTTTTGCTTGTTATTGGTGGCATTTCGGTATTCTTGCACTTGCAACATTGGGAACGTATCTTTAACGGCTTTGGTCATATCACATCTGGTATTACCCAAGAGCTTATCGCAATCGTAGCTATTGCAATTGTTGCTCTTGTATACATTGTTATGCTTAAGAAAAACGGCTCCGTTCACAAAGTAGTTTGCATTATTGGCATTGTAATTAGCGTTGTGCTTGTTGCTGTTATGGGACACTCCTATATGATGGTATCGCTTCCAACATGGAATACCATCTTCCAGGTACTTTCACTAATTGGTGCATCATGCTTACTTGGACCTGCCACATACGTTACCTTGGCAAACTTCAAACAAGACGAAAGCGACTTTTCACTTTCAATGCTTGTTGGTGGCGCAGTTAACGTAGTTACTACCATTGTATACA
>CAZRFO010000006.1:11589-15324 GCA_964599515.1 uncultured Eggerthellaceae bacterium
GCAATGATTGCAGCTGGTGGGTCTTTCACAAACATGGGTTACTACTTTGACCCAACACGCGCAACCTTTGGCATAACAGACACAGCATCGTTTTCACCAATAGCTGGAGACGTTTTGCCATTCACGCTTATTGCAGTCATTTGCTCTGTAATTGCTCTTGTTGGCGCTTTGATGGGCAAAAAGCAAGGTTGGAAACTTTGGGCACCGGTTGCGGTTGTATGCGGTGTTGTAGCGGCAATTTGTTTGCGTATCGTGTTTTACATGGTAGGCGGACACATATTCGTACTGTTCTAGGAAGGAGGATCTCATCATGAAAATTACTGCAAAGCAAATAGCTGTAGTGGGACTTTGCGCGCTCACTCTAAGCATGGTAGTGGGATGCTCTTCCACAACAGATACCACAAAAGCAACCGTTTCAGAAGATGCAGCATTAAAAGAAACCAACTCACATGGCAACTTTAATGGCGGTTTCAACAACGTAAGCACAGAAGAAACCACCTACACCACAGAAAACGGTATCAGCATTACAGTTGATGGAAAAATGCATAAAGTATCTCTTGCCGATGCAAAAAAGATATTTTCAGCCACAGTTGACGGAAAAACATATTCTTTCCCTTGTGATGTAAAAGATGTCTTAAATGATGGTTGGGAATACAGCGAGTCCAATATGTTCCGCACTTCAAAAATGGAACAAGACCGCGAATTTAAGTACACCTTTGGTGAAAACGGCGTAGTGCTTAAGCAAGGCGAATGTGACGAATATGGCGTAACTCAAAATGAGATTTTGGCAAACATCGCTAACGCCTACAACCAAGATAAAACCTACTGGGAAGACTGCACCTTACTTGGTCTTGGTTTCTATGCAAGCGCAGAAGACATGGAAACAAATCTTGAAGGTATGGCTTCTTTTGAAACCGGCATTGGAATTAATGTTGGCGACTCAATTGACAAGGTTAAAGAAACCTTTGGTTGCTGGAAGTATTACGATGAAGATACCGACAAAGAAAGCGACTTGTTTGGTATCTATGTAGAAGTTGACGGACAATGGGAAAGCGTTGGTTACGTAAGCTTCTATCAAACAGATGGAATCATTGATTACGTGAATATCAAAGTTAACGTAAACATGGTCGACGTGCTGAAATAAGGTCTTCTCTCCCCCCCTCCTCTTTCCTTTCCTCCCTTATTTCTTCTGCACGGAAAAATGAAGTGGCTGCATCGTTTCTGGTGCAGCCACTTTTTATGTTTATGCCAGGCAATTGAGCGCTAGGCAAAAGAAGCTGATGCATGCACGGTAAAAAAGCGCCGTCCGAATTTGACGGGGTACGAAAGAATGCGCCGTCCGAATTGGGCGGCGCCTTCGCATATATATTTAACTGTGCTTGCTTAATCGCGCTTGCACGCAACTGTGCTTGCGCGTAACTATGCTTGCGCGTCTTTAGTGCTGAATCTTTCTTCCAAGACGTTCAAACTTTGTCATGTCCGTTACTGCCATGCCAACGTTTTCCCTACGCCTGCTTGCATATTCTGGGTCTTCAGGGTCGTTCCACATTGACTCTGCAACAGGAGCCCAAGTATCTGCAAACTTCTTGCATTTAGCACAAAGTTCTTCGGCACTTTCCTGAGCCGTAAGATTTGTACACTTTGCACCTGCGCGTTCAACCAACGCTGGCAAGCATTCTGGATTTTCCAACATTGGGCATGGACGCAGATAGTTATCGTTGAATGGCTGCTCACGATAGTATTCCATGAAAATTGGCGAGCGCAACGCATCAAGCAGGCTTACATCGTGAATGTTCACGTTTGCGTAGTGGATGAACACACACGGTTCAACGTCTCCCCTTGCGTTGATGTGCAAGTAACGGCGCCCACCAGCAATGCAACCACCAACAAATTCGCCATCATTTTGGAAGTCAAGTACAAAAAGCGGCTTCTTATGACGCATATCGCGAACAATATTATAAAGACGCAAGCGCTGCTCAAGCGATGGCATGAGTTCTTCGCTTGCATCTGAACCAACTGGCATGTAGGTAAAAATCCAACAGAAAAGCGCACCTTGTTCAATCTTCCAGTCGTAGTATTCTTCACTTGCAATGCTTTCTGCATTTTCTCCTGTAAAGCAAGCAGAAATACCAAATGGAAGACCATGCTTTTTAAGCAGCTCCATTGCTGCAACAATCTTAGAGTAAACGCCTTCACCACGGCGGCTGTCTGTTGTAGCTTCAGAGCCTTCAGCGCTGATAGCTGGAACAAAATTCTTCACGCGCAAGATTTCTTGACAGAATTCTTCGTCAATAAGCGTTGCGTTTGTAAAGCACAAGAAAGCACAATCCGGATGCGCCTCACACAAACGAATAAGGTCCTTTTTGCGTACCAACGGCTCGCCGCCGGTATAGATGTAAACGTATGTTCCAAGTTCTTTACCTTGGCGAATGATTGAGTCAATGTCTTCATAAGTAAGTTGCAAACTGTGGCCGTAGTCTGCTGCCCAGCAACCCTTGCATTTCAAGTTGCAAGCACTTGTTGGGTCAAGCAAAATTGCCCACGGAATGTTGCACTGATACTTTTCGCGCATTTCTTCTTGCTTTGGCCACGCCATAAGATTTGCGTCTACTATAAACGTGCGCATGAACTGCTTGCGAAATTCTGGGTCCATATTGTTCATCGCATTAACAATGAGCTGATACCAATTGTCTTTTGTATCAATGGCCCTGCGAATTGCTGCACGTTGCGTTGTAAAAACGTCATCTGGCGCAGCCTTGTCAATCAAGTTCATGATTTTTGGGATGTTCTTTTCCGGATTTGAAGTTAGTGCGTCAACAGCTTTGTATAGTGCTAGTCGCTTAATTTGATCACTTGCCTTCATTATGGCTCCTTCCTTGGGGGTTAAGAATTTTCACCATATGTGATTACAATAATGGCATATTAACTTTCCTGAGAATAATTTCAAGACCCAATTTACACCCAAGTGTGGTTTTTGCCACAGTGTCCATGAAATTGGTAATAAAATACGCATTAAAAATGAAGCAATTTGAGCAAATTAGCAGTTCATCTGCACAAACCTAGTTAGGAATTATCAAAATAGCCAATAGAAAGGTTAAGCAAAATGGCTGGCAAAAACGACAAAAACGCCAAAGACGCTGCCAACGCGCAAAGCACATGTACAGCAGAAAAGCGCGAAGACAAGCGAAGCGTCAAAACAAAAGCTGCAATCAAGAATGCGTTTATTGAACTTTCACAGGACCATTCGTTTGAAAACATAAGCGTTTCAGAAATAGCGCGTGTTGCAGATATAAACCGCAAAACTTTCTATTGTCACTACGCATCACTTGAAGAACTCATAGATGAGATCATTTACGATGACGCGGAACAATTTATAAGTTCACTAAAGGGTGCTACGTTAACAAGCGAAGGAGGCATAGATGTAAATGCACTATACGAAGTCATGTGCGTCAACATTTCAACAAGACTAGTTAACGAGGCTTCTATTATTTCAAACGTAAACATAGGGATGTGGATTAAAGCCGTAGAACGCATCTACGTGCGCGAAATCCTGAAAAACAAGTTGTTTTTTGCCGACGGCTTCAACGCAGAACAAGTGCGTTTTTCTGTATTGTTTATAATCTCTGGGCTTTTGACAACACTCCAGGTATGGTTAAGCGAAGATTCCGAACTAGAACTTAGCGCATTGTCTGAAATGATGAGCTCAGCTGCTGTTGGCGCAGTTGAGGGGCTTAA
>CAZRFO010000007.1:0-3358 GCA_964599515.1 uncultured Eggerthellaceae bacterium
TGAACGGCTTTCCTTTATGGATGGTTGTGCTTGTTAGCTTAACAATGAGTTTAGGCACAGCTGTTGGCGGGCGAAAAATCATCAAAAGCGTTGGCATGAGCATGGTGAAAATGGAACAATTCCAGGGCTTTGCAGCATGTCTTTCTGCTTGTTTTTGCATTGGTCTTGCTACATTTACAGGAATGCCGGTTTCTACAACTCACACAAAAACAACTGCAATCATGGGCGTTGGGGCAGAAAAGCGCTTGCGTGCCGTGAAATGGAATTTAGCAGGCACAATGGTTCTAACATGGGTGCTTACTTTCCCTGGTTGTGGGCTGCTTGCTTACTTGTTTACGCACTTGTTCTTGCTTTTCATGTAGCTGGTATAGGTGGCTAAGGCGACGCAATCTGCACATGCGGAACATGTGTCGAAAGCGGCGAAGGCAACACAAGCAACACAAGCAACACAAGCGGCGAGGACGACGAAGGCGACAAAAATGATTTCTAAGGAAGTTTACGGAAACGGACACATTATGAATAAAAAAGACATTGGCGATAAATTCAACTACTTTTCTGCGTATAAGTCTCAGGCGGAATACGCATACGAACTTGCATGCAATTTGCAAAGTGCAATTGGCGCAGGTGAACTTGGAATGCGTGAGCTAATGGACGCACTTCACACTATAGAAAACGATGCTGACCAGGTTAATCACGAAATTCACGCCAAACTTTTGTCTGATTTTGTTGTGCCGCTAGAACGCGATGGTATGGGAGCGTTGGCTAACGCGTTAGACGATGTAAACGATGCAATAGAAGACGTAGCCATTAAATCTTACTGTTTGTGTTTTGCAAACTTAGGCAGCGCTGGCAAGCAAATCGTAGACAATATTGTGCTTGCTACAGGGCAGCTGGTTGAAGTTACAAAGCGCCTAAGTGAGCGCGATTGGAAAGACGCAAATGTAAAACATTGTCTTGTGTGCATTCAAGATTATGAAGGCGAATGTGACAGAATTTACATTGACGCAGTTCATGCGCTGTATGTTGAAAAAGTTGAAAACTTGGAAGCTGCAGAGGCGCGTCGCATTCATCACTCAATACTTACTGCCTTGGAAACAGCTATGGATGCTATAGAAGATGCGGCAGAACAAATTGAAGCTTTAGTGGCAAATAACCTCTAGTCAATTTTGCAAAAAATTGATATGACGCTAATGCTCATTTATTGCGTATAGCTTTATAATGGCAACATGATTTACTACGTTGAAGATGATGAAAATATTCGCGGGCTTGCACTTTATGCTTTGTCTGCTGCTGGGTTAGAGGCAAAGGGCTTTGACCGTGCGGAGCCGTTTCGCGCGGCATGCACTGAAAGCGTTCCAGATTTAATTTTGCTTGACATCATGTTGCCTGGAACAGACGGCTTGACTCTTTTGCGAGAGTTGCGAGCAAACACGCGCACGCAAGATGTTCCAATAATGATGCTTACCGCAAAAGGAACTGAATACGACAAAGTTGTAGGTCTAGACCAAGGTGCAGATGACTATCTGGCTAAACCATTTGGAATGATGGAGCTTGTGAGCAGGTGTAATGCACTTTTGCGTCGTGCAACACGTGGCTCAAGCACTCAAAAAATCACTCTTACATGTGGGCCAATTTCGCTTGATGAAATTGCTCATGACGCGTTTTGTGACGGCAACAAGCTAGATCTTACTTTAAAGGAATTTGACCTTCTATCTAAGCTTTTGCATGAGCGCGGGCATGCTTTAACGCGCGCGCAGCTCTTAGAAGATGTTTGGGGCATTACTTTTGTTGGAGAAACTCGCACAGTTGACACTCATATACAAACGCTGCGTCGCAAGCTAAATGATGCGAAAGGCGGCGCGGGTGATTTAGTTGAAACTATCCGCGGCGTTGGATACAGAATTAAGGCTGGCAACTAGGACGGGCGTGCGCAATGGCTGCTAGAAAAAAACTTGCAAGCAGGTTGTTTGCGGCGCTTTTTGTTTTTTCGTTTGTTGCAATGCTGGCTGCAACAATTGCTGCAATGGCAGCAAGTTATTCCTCTTATGAATCGGAAGAAGAAGCGCATTTGCTTTCTCAAGCGCAGCAGTTTGCTAAAGTTCTTGACAAGCAAAATGACACAAACGCCGTTGAAGCGCTAGAAAACATTCCAATTGTAAACACGCGCGCAACGCTCATAGACGCAGATGGGACAGTACTTTACGACAGTCAAGTAGATGCTTCTGCCCTAGAAAATCACTCGCAGCGCACAGAATTCAAAGAAGCAAAGGAATCTGGCCAAGGTGTTGTGATGCGCAGAAGTGACACTCTTGGTGCAGATACGCTCTACGCTGCAGTGCAACTAGGAGACGGTTCGGTCCTGCGACTTGCAGAATCGCGCGCGTCCCTTGCTTCATTTTTGGGCGGCGCTGCTTGGCAGCTTGGAATTTCTCTAGTTGTTATCTTTTTAGTTTCTCTTTTACTCTCACGAATTGTTACTAGGATGGTAGTGCGACCGCTTGTTAGCATAGACCTTGCACACCCGCTTGAAAATGATGCTTACGCAGAAGTGCAGCCGTTGCTTGCCCGTGTTGATTTGCAGCGTCGTGAGCTTGAAGATCAAAATGAAGAATTGCAGCACGCCGTTACCCTTAGACGCGATTTCACTGGCAACGTGAGCCATGAAATGAAAACTCCACTTCAGGTTATTGGTGGGTATGCAGAGCTCATTGAAAACGGAGTAGTTTCTGCGGAAGACCTGCCGCATATTGCCGGTCTTATTCGCGAAGAATCTAATACAATGCGCGAACTTGTAGATGATGTGCTTACATTGTCAAAGTTGGATGAATCTGCAGGTCCAGGGGAACCAGTCCTGATACGTGAAGTGTGCGACCGTGTTGCTGGACGTCTTGAACTTGCAGCAGAAGAAAAGCATGTGAATATTTCACTTGATTGTTGCGAAGCCATTGTGGTAGGTACGCCATCTATGATTGAGCAAATGGTTTATAACCTTGTAGATAACGCCATCAAATATAGCCCAGAAGGCGCGCAAGTTTTCGTAAGCTGCGAAACGTACGTTGCGAATGACGGAGCTAACACAGTGCGTCTTTGTGTTCAAGACGAAGGCCCCGGAATTCCAGATGAAGCAAAAGAGCGCGTATTTGAAAGGTTCTTCCGTCTGGATTCAAGTAGGTCCCGTGAAACTGGTGGCACAGGTCTTGGTCTTGCAATAGTAAAGCATGTTGCAGAAAGCTCAAACGGCCGCGCATATGTTAAAGACGCCCCAGGTGGCGGCTCAATTTTTGTTGTAGAACTCCCTTGCGCATAAGCGCAGAGCGTGTAGCAACGCGTTCGTGAAGCCGCAACTCCATTTCGCATA
>CAZRFO010000007.1:3458-14576 GCA_964599515.1 uncultured Eggerthellaceae bacterium
AAATTTACAACTTATTCTTAGCTTGCAATAAATAGTTGCTAGGCTGCTACTGCTTGATGCTTTCTAATGCATCTTCTCCTTTGTATTCTTCTTTGCGGGTCAGAAAAAATCTGGCAAACACTAAAAAAGAGGAGGAGTGATATGGGAGAAAGTGAAGTTGTAAGCGCAGCAAATGCCAGCAACGCAGCCGATTCGGCTGCAAACAACGCAACAGAGAATCACGTAGAAATTGTAAACGGTGGCTGCCGTAGCTGTCACATCAATTGTCGTGTTGATTGCTACGTAAAAGACGGGCGGCTTGTTGACATCAAAGCAGCACCGCGTGAACGAGGCGGTTTTGGCTTTGCATGTTTGCGCGGTCTTTCGGCTGAACAATTTGTTTATTCCCCAACGCGTGTAAAGCATCCACTAAAGCGCATAGGTAAGCGCGGAGAAGGAAAGTGGGAGCGCATAACTTGGGACCAAGCAATTGAAGAAGTTGCGCAAAAAATATACGACATGTCGCAAAAATATGGGCCTGAAACATTTGTTTTACCTGGGCGTACTGGCAGGCATGACATGGGCTGGATTGCGCACCGTGTTGCGCGCACAATAGGAACGCCAAACTGCTATTACGGGCCAATTCAGGTTTGTTTGATGCCACAATTCCATGGCCAAATTCAATTTGGTAGCCAACTTGCACAGCCAAACGGGTGCTCTATGTCTGACTTGCGTATTAGCGTTGGAACAGAGGCTGCCTATAGCTGGGAAGTTGTTTCTGGTTTTAGGCAAATGATCAAAATGAAAACCGGCGCTAAGGTTGTAGTGTTTGACCCGGTTTGTGGTCCGGCGGCATCACATGCAACAAAATGGATGCCTGTTCGTCCAGGCACAGACCTTGCTTGGTGTATGTGTATGATTAAGCATTTACTTGAAACTGGCACATACAACTACGACTTTGTTAGCAAGTGGACAAATGCTCCATTTTTGGTACGTGAAGATACCGGTGACCTTCTGCGCGAAAGTGATGTTAAACAAGGTGGCAGTAAAAGCAAATACTACATTTGGGATGAAACAGCAAACGCGCCTAAGTTTTGGGATGCAGATGAAGTTCAATGGGAAGGTGGCGTAAGTGGCCGCGCTCATTATGACCATCTTGTAGAGTTGTTCTGGAAAAACAAATCATCTAGTGAAATGTCGCCTGCAACTATGCCTGAAAATATGCGTCCTGCCATGTGGGGCGAATACGACGTTGTTGTTATGGGTGGGCGTGTTGTTAAATGCAAGACTGTCCTGCAGATGCTCTATGAAAATGTTTCACCGTGGACTTTTGAACACACAGCAGAGGTTACATGGCTTTCTGCTGCAGACCTTGAAGAAGTTGCCAACATGATCTCTGCTGCAAAACTCATAGATTTCTATGAGGGCGCACAGTACATGTCTACGAATACTTCGCAATTCTTAAACGCAATGTCAATACTAAAGATGCTTACAGGAAATGTAGATACGCCTTCTGCGGAAATGGACCAGTGTTATCCGGTTACCCCAACGGCGTTTCCTGGTGAATGGGATATTAGTTTTGGCGAAGGCTTGCCAATTGAACAAAAACGCAAACGCCTTGGATACTATGAACATAGAATTGGCTGCGGTTTTGCATTTGAAGAATGGTCAAAATGGCAACCACTTCGTCCGGAAAACGCAGATGGTCTGCTTCTTTTCCCAGATGTTGGTTGTGTTTTGAAGGCAGCAGAAGAAGGTATCCCATATGAGGTACACGGCATAATTGCCATAAGTTCTAACTGGCTAATGCATGACCCTTCAACTGCACGATGGATGCGTTTGCTTGAAGACGAAACAAAAATTCAATTGCATGTTGTTACGGAAATCGTGATGAGTCCAACAGCGGAAATGGCAGATTACGTGTTTCCAACGCAAACATGGGCAGAGCGTAATTATTTGAAGTGGGGTGTTGGTGGTGCCGATGCCGGAAAACAGTTCTTCCGCCGTGCTATAAAGCCAATTGGTGAGGCAAAACACGACTACGAATTTGGCGCAATGCTTGCTCAAGCCTTAGAGCGCATTGACCCAAGCTACAACAATGGTCTTCTCAACCCTACAACAAACCGCTTCTTTGCCGGTGAATACGGAAAACTTTGGCCTGCAGACACTATTGATGGACAGCGTGATTTGCTATGCCAGCGCTTTCTTGGAAAAACACTTGACGAATGCCTTGAAGAAGTGAAGGTGTACCCACCAGATTTAGAGCCATGCCAAGTGAAATACGGCAAATACAAAATTGCTGGAAAATTCCCAACAGATACTGGCAAATGTAACATGTTTTCTACCTTGCATTATGCTGCAGGATATCCGGCGCTTCCAGTGTATGCAGAACCAGCGGAGTCTCCGCTTAGTAGACCAGATGTTGCACAAAAATATCCGTATGTGCTTACAACTGGAAAAAGGCAAGCCGGGTTTTTCCACTCGGAATTTCGTCAGCTTCCTAATTCGCGACAAATCAATCCAACGCCAGAAGTGTTTATGAATCCAAAGACAGCACAAGAATGTGGTGTTACGGCAGGAGATTGGGTATGGGTTGAGGCTCCTGAAAGTTACGGGCGCGCTCCTATGAACAAAGTAATGGGAAGGGTCTCGTTTAGATTCAAGGTGTTACCTGGTGTTGTTTCATATTCACAACACGGATGGTGGCGCCCAGAAAAAGCGGCAAATGAAGATGCACATGGTGCGCTTGAATGGAACTGCGAGGCTTTGTTGCAAACAGTAGATAGCACGCCTGAAACAGGAACGCCAGGACTTCGCTCTCAGCTTTGTCGAGTGTACAAATGCACGCAAGAAGATATAGAAAAATACAAACCAATGATTACTCGTGAGCAACTAGATGCGTTTGCTCCTATGACTCAAAAGGAGGCATACGATGACTAAGTTAGGGTTTTTGGTAAATCTTGAAATGTGCTCGGATCATCGCGGGTGCATGATTAGTTGCAAAAATGCGAAAAATTCACCACTTGGCAACTACTACATAGAAACATTTACTGCTGTAGATGACGCGTTTCCGGATGTTACAACTTACTTCATTCCAGTTATGTGCCAGCATTGTGAAAACCCGTCGTGCGTTGGTGCGTGCGGTGCAAGCGTGTTTACAAAGCTTCCAAATGGCGCTGTTGCTGTTGGTGACACAAGTGTATGTGCAACGTGCGAAGATAAGCCTTGTCTTGATGCTTGCCCATATCATGCAATAAGTTTAGACAAAACTACAGGGCGTGTTGGCAAGTGCGATATGTGTTTAGACCGTCTTGCAGAAGGCAAACCACCAGCATGTATGGAAAACTGCTTTTGCGGAGCAATCATGTTTGGAGACATGGATGATCCAAATTCGCAAATTTCAAACATGATGGGTACTTTTGCACCAATACTTCATCAACTAAAACCAGATAGCGGCAACAATCCAAGTGTCTATTACGCGCTTTCAGGTAAACCTTGGAAGGCAAACATGGAGGGACTTTATAGCCCTGCTTGGAAGGATGAATAAATTATTCATATCGTTAGGGGCGCATGCCCGGTGTATCCTTGCGCCCCTTTGGCTCAGATTGACCAGATGAATAGCTACTGTTCGGTGTTTGTCAAAAAATTGACACATTATGAAAGAAAGGGGAAATATGGAACAGTATAGTAAATCAAGGACTATGGCAGCTTTAGTGGGGTGTACGCTTATCCTTGCTACAGGAATTGGCTCAACGTCAATCATGAATGCTGTTTTGCCTGAAATTGTGGCAGGGGTGGGGTGTGACCTTACGACGTTTATGATTGGACCAATGATTGCAACAATAGCAGCATTCTTGGCTGGCCTTGTTGGTGCAAAAGTGATTGATATATTGACGCCAAAATGGGCACTCATGCTTGGCACGATATGTGTAACAATCGTGCTTGTGCTTGTTGGGTTTGCATCTAGCATGCCTGTTTGGGTCTTAGCAAATCTAATTAACGGAATAGTGCTTGCTTTTGGTGCTTACGCATCTGTTGCTGGTGTTGTTGCAGAATTTAAAGGAGCCAAAACGCAGCAGGTATTCGGAATTGTTTCCGGAGCTGCAGCACTTGTTATTTCTGCCGAAGTCGCTTTGGCTGGAGCTCTTCTTAACGCAATGAGCTATAGAGAAGTATTCTATATTTTTGCTGCAATTACGCTTGTTGTAGGTACGTTTTCTAATCTTGTGCTTGTTGGAAAAATGCCTAGCAGAAAAGAACGTGCTGCACGTAAGGAAGCTGCAGCCCAGGCCAAAGCAGCACAAGTTGATTCTGGTGAAAATAAAATGCCAGCAGGTATAACGGTAAAAGAGGCTCTAAAAAGTCCAGCACTCTATTTATTTTTGCTTGCAATGTTCTTTGGAGCATGGGCTCTAAATGGCGTTACAACATACTTATCAGTATTTTTGACTTCGTTTAACTTAACAACTTCTGAAGCAGCTGGATTCGCTAGCATCTTAGGCGTGTTTATAGCTGTGATTAAATTTGGTGCTGGATGGTTTATTAAAAAATTCGGCACAAAAGCGCTTGCGGCATCTATTGGTGTGTCGTTTTGCATAGGCATTGGACTTATGCTTTTTTGGACACAATCTGGTGTACTAGCGCTTGTGTATGTTGGTTTGTTGCTTGCAGCCATGATTGGCTTTCTCACAATTTTGCCTGGGTTATTTGTTTCAGACATCTTCGGCATGAAGGACTACACCGGGTTAAATTCAATTGGTATGGCTATTTTTTATCTTGGCACAGCAACGCTTACAATTGGCTTTGCGGCTATCATTGCGAAAATTGGCATCGTTAACGCATATGTATTTCTAATTGCATGCGGGGTTATTTCTATGGCATGTTTGTTTATTGCGCTTGTTATTAGCCCTGTTAAAAGAATGGAGCAAAAGGACCCCTCTCAGGCGTAATGCTTACTTTTGCTAAAATGTATAAGCGTAGCAATTTGTAATTTTCGTTTAACTGTTTAAGCCTTTTGGTAGCAACTGGGCGAGAAATTTTCTCGCCCAGTTTCGTTTTTTAAATGCGTAAAAACAAGCTAATTTTTTGTTGCTTTTACATTTTGCTTGTTATAAAAGTGTCGTATCATAGCAGTGTTTTATGCAGCAGTTCATGTAATTGCAATGATTGTTTGCCAGTGCTTGGGGGAAGGGGAAGCGGCTTGCAACTTGATGGCTTGAAGTATTTTGTTGAACTTGGGAAATGCGGGTCGTTTTCGCAGGCGGCACGAAATCTTTTTATATCGCAGCAAGGTTTGAATAAAGCTGTGTCTCAAATTGAAGATGAATTAGGATACGATCTTGTAAGTCGCAGCCATAACGGTGTAGTTTTGACAGAAGATGGAAAAATTTTCTTAGAATTTGCCAAGCGAACAATATCCGATTACGAATCAACGATAAACCGCATTAATGCAAAACACAGCGCCTCTAAACATGATTGCGAAAAACGCATGACGCTAAATGCAACCCCTTATTTCACGGCTGTAAATTTTGGTTCTGCTCTTGGAAAAAATGCACTTAATGACATAGGCAATGTTTCTGTATGCGAACTTCCGCTTAATAAAATATATAGTGTTCTTGAAAAACATTCTGGCAATGACGTATTCTTAGTTGACGTTTTCCCTGATACGTTTGAAAAAATTTCTACTGAAGAAAAATTTGAATTTGAACCTATATTTACGATAAACGTTGGAATTGTATGCGACGCTTCTTTCCCTCTTTCAGAATACGGCATAGACAAAAACTCACCAGTAACGTTGCGACAGATTTCAAAGCTTCCATTTGCATATGTTAATGATTCTACGATGACTGGTTTTGTAGAAAAATTATTCAAAAACATACCTCTAGAGGACCTTAGGCTTCAATCTACGCAGGTCAAAATGATTATCGACGGCGTTTTGTCTGGGCTGTTTGTAAGCCTTCTTGATTCGTATGCTTATGAACGTCTTGTAAGTTATGGTGGTAATAATAATAGGGCAATAGATAACCTTGTTTTTATTCCTATTGAAGATTCTGATGCTGTAGATACAGCGGGTTTTTTGCATCTTCGTGGACAAGAATTAAACGCAAGCCAGAAAAAATTGGAAGAAAGCGTTAGGTCGGTTTTTGAAAACAGCTTTCTTGCAGTAAAGGGTGCTAGGGCTTAATGGTGCCATTGTTTGGTGGCATAAACTAACATGCAGGCTATGCAGGCAAGTGCACACAGCGCTGCAGCACCACAACGCGCGACGCCATCATCACCAGTGCTAGGAACAGCTCCGTTTCCTTCGCTTCCAGATCCACCGGATGGGCTAGTGCCTTCGCTGCCAGAACCATCTGAAGGGTTGGTACCTTCGCCATCTGTACCGCCGTCTGTATCCGGCGTTGGGTCTGTATCTGTGTCTCCGCCTGCATCTGGACTAGGTTCAGGGCTTGGAGTTGCTGGTATTTCATAGTAATCTGTTTCTATGGAAAGCGCTCCTGTTGAAGGACTAACATTTGCATAGTTTGCATACGCGCCAGTTGATGAATCTTCGCCACTATATACAGTGATGTCTTCTTCTGTAATTGATTGCTTAAAGAAAAGACCTGCCTTTGAATCTGGTTTAATTACAGCCTTGGCATAGTATGTTTTGCCGGCCTTTGCTGTGCCTGTAACTGCGGTTTCTGTTCCATCTTTGCCTATTTCATACCATGTAAGTGTAACGTTCATAGAATCCGCGCCACCAACGCCTCCATCAGTACGCTTGAAAACTCCTGTTGAAGGTAAGTCTTTGCTAACGGCTGGTGCGTCAATCTGCAAACTTGCACTTGCTATTTTGTCTGCATAAACAGCAACAAGATTCACGTCGTTTTGTGGCATGGCAAACGTGAGCGATTCATTAAACTTGTTGTCTTCTGTAATGAAATCTGAAATAGGGTATAAGCCGGTTGTACTTTGCGCGTCCCAGTACCAAAAACGTTTTGATGTGCTTGTTGGAGTTCCGCTTGCCGCAACGGTTGCGTCGTATTCGTAACTACCTTTTTGAGTTCCATTAATAGAAAGCACAAACTTAAGGGTTTTGCTACGCTGCCACATATCTCCGCCTTCATCTGTGCCATAGCTTACGTAGTAGCCAGGAAGGTCTATAAAGAATGAATCTTTGGTTTCATTGTTGATATTCTTTCCTATGCGAACATCACCAAGGCTGCCTGTTCTGATGCCAACAGAAGAACCTTTGCTTACGCCACCAATTACATAGGCATAAATAACTGATTCCCAATCTGGGGTACCAAGGAACAAATCGTCCTTTGAGCCGTTTTCGCCACGCGTGTTGTCTTTAACAATCATTACACCAGAAAGTTTTACGTCATACCACGAATAAACATACACGCCGCCGCCTTCGCAATTGATATTGCTTGTATCGCATACGTTACCCCTGATAGTGCTATTTTCTATGGTGCAGAAATTGTTATGAATAGCAATGCCACCGCCAAACCTTGTGGCTTTGTTGCCCGTAAGAGTGCAGTTGCTTACCGTCGTATATTGCTGGTCAAGATAAATGCCAGCTCCATTGCAGCCGCATGTATTACCAGAAAAAGTAATGCCAGAAATTGTGCCTTTGTTGTCTGCAGTAGAATCTGAGTTTACGCAAACGCCTCCGCCGTTCCAACCCATGTCGGGGGAACCAGCAACGTTATCTTTTATAACTCCAGTTGAATCGCTGGACTCAAGCGCAAAATTTGTATAGTTAAGGTATACGCCGCCGCCATTTTTTGTGGCAACATTTCCTTCGATTGATGACTTATTTTTAAGGTAAATCTGTGTGTTGTAATTGTTTGAATAAATGCCTCCGCCATCTTCGAATGCATAATTTTCCCTGATAAACGAGCCATCAAGTGTAACATCTACGTTTTCTTCTGCAACGTAGATACCTCCGGCAAGCCCTTTGTTGTGCTCGATGGATGCACCACTATAAAGATTAATGCTGCAACCTTCATTTGCAAATATGCCACCTGCATTATTAACATAGGTAGCGGCGTCGGCATAGTTGCCGGCTACAGCAACATTTTTCAAATCAAGCTGGCTGTATTTTTCCATATAAATGCCGCCAGCTTTACTGAACGTGGTCAAATAGTTTGCATTTCTACCACCAGTAATCAAACCGCCACAATCTATAGTAACGTCTTTCATGTCTTTATCTTCGGCGTCTGGCTGATCAAAAGTTGTGTATTTGGTGATAGAGGCATAGCCTTTGTATGTAAACGTTTTTGAGGTATCTGCTGTTAGGTGCAAACGCGAACCTTGTTTCATATAGATAACCTCTGAACTGCCGTTAGTTGAAATGCTGTGACAATTCATGTTGATGGTTACCGTGGAATTTTCCGGAATAGTAAGGGCGCTTGTTAGGTTCCAGTCGCTATCCATATAGATGATGACGCCGTTTTGTGCTGCGGTCATTGCTTCATCAACAGAGTAATAGTAGGTGGTGGTGTTACCTGTAGAATGAGCCATCGCGGTTGTTTGGTTTTCTGGCATATAGGTGTTGCTGTTGGCGGATGTGCCAAGCTGTGAAGTATCGCTGTTGCTACTATTGCTGTTGGCGAAAGTGCCAACTTGTGGCGCTTCATCACTTGTTTCTTCTGCCGCAGCAAGCGAAGGCGCCAGTGCGCAACATAAAAGAGCCATTGTAAGCGCGCACACGCACGTGTTGGCAATAGCCATGATTGTAAATTTTGCTTTGCTTATTGCCTTGCCCATAAAGTGCGAACCTCCAATGCTTAGCACCTGGTTTTTGCGCTAGGTTGACTGCGTAAATTACCAAACAGAAATTTTATCACTGCGTCATGGAGTTTTGCCTTTCAAAAGACTGTCATACTAAAGGCCGTCCTGCAAAAGGGTGTCTTGCAAAAGGGTGTCCTGCAAAAGCCTGCCACGTTAAATGCTGCGGTGCAAAGTTGCGCCATGCAAAAGCCAGGTTCGTTAAGCTTTGCCGTGCAAAGTTGCGCCATGCAAAAGCCATGCGCGCTAAGCACTGCCACACAAAAGGCTCTTTCGTTTCATGTATGTTCTGCTAGAATGTCTCAGGTTAAAAATTGAGCAGAAGAATTGAGCTATTTATGCTTTCAGAACGTTTATTGTCAAACATCGTAGAGACTATTGCAAAGCGCAGACTTGTTTTAAATCCAACAGAAGATACAAGTTACCCACTTCCAGAGCCAGGTAAGAAGTATATGCTTTACATGCATGTGCCGTTTTGCCAGGTACTTTGCCCGTATTGCAGTTTCAACCGCTACCCATACAGGGAAGACGTTGCGCGCCCGTACTTTAAGAGTATGCGCCAGGAAATGATGATGCTTGCAGATATGGGTTACGACTTTGAAAGTCTCTACATTGGTGGCGGCACTCCAACTATCATGCTTGAGGAATTGTGCAAAACCATAGATTTGGCGCGTGAGACGTTTCATATAAAAGAAGTGTCAAGCGAAACTAACCCAAATCACCTTGTACCAGAATACGTACATGAACTTGAAGGCCGCGTACAACGTTTAAGCTGTGGTGTGCAAAGTTTTAACGATGACCTTCTTCGTACTATGCAGCGCTACAACAAATACGGTAGTGGTGATGAAATCTACGAGCGCTTGCAATATGCCGCGCCTCATTTTGATTCGCTTAATGTTGACATGATTTTTAACTTCCCAAGCCAAACGGAAGAAATTCTGATAAACGACCTTGAGCGAGTTTCAACATGTGGGGCACAGCAAACAACATTTAGTCCGCTTTATGTGTCTACATGCACTATGGCAGAAATTGCAAAGGTCTTAGGGCCAATGGATTACAACCGTGAGTATCGTTATTATCAAATACTTGATGGCGTTCTTACCGGGGGAGACAATCCGCTTTTTTCGCGCCATACCGTTTGGACGTTTAACCGTCTTAATGAAGAAGGCGAAAAAACTCACAACATCAATGTTGAAGAATACATGGTGGCATATGATGAATACCCGGCTATTGGATCTGGTGCTATCACGCACCTTGATGGTCATTTGTTTGTGAATGACTTTAGCCTAACAGATTACGAACGCCACATTTCTGAAGGCCGCATGTCTATTATGGGCAAAACTAAACTTACGAAAAAAGACCAGATGCGTTACTGTTTTTTGGTGAACTTGTATAAACTTCGCTTAGATAAGCAGATGTTTCTTAAGCATTTTGGCTGCACTGTAGAACAAGGGCTTGCTGTTGAAATGGCTTTCATGCGTGCAAACGGTGCTTTTGAAACAGATAACGAAAACGAATTAACGCTTACTACTATGGGAAGATATCTAACACTTGTTATGTATAGAAAGTTCTTAAGCGGAATGAATAACCTGCGCGACCAAGCCCGCGCAACACTAAAAGGCGTAGACCGTCAGCTTCTTTTTGAAGGCGACGCAGAACTAGATTCCGTATTAGACGAAGCCATTGCCGCTTCAAAAGAGCTGTAGCGCTTCGCGAGTTTCTTTGATTGAATTTTAAATAAACGGTGCCATCTATTTTCAAAGACGGCACCGTTTTTTTAGGAACTAGTTAATTCATCTTTTCAAACACAAGGTTGCATACTGTACGGTCTCCGCCGCCAAAACCTTGCGATTGGGCTGTTGATTGTGCAAATGTGTGAAGTCTGTACCCTTGCGCATATTGTTCGTTGCATACATCTTCAATTTCAGAATAGTTCTTAGAACCCTTACCAATAAACTTTTCACGAAGGACAATCTGTAGCACGCGATATTGCCCACAGTTAAGATTTATTTTACCGTCTTCGTCATTAAACGCATCAAGTATTCCCATTTTAAATTCCTTTCTTGATTGGTGTAACAGTGACTCATAGTATATTTCTGCAGTTCATTTGTGACAAGTAAGACGTATGTAGAGTTAATTTGATTGCATAGTTTGAATTGCTGTTGGCTAGTGCATGTGACATAGTGGCCATTTATATTATTAGCTCACGTTTGATTTTGGCAAGATGATTTGTTGTTAGAATGCTCTTTTGTCCTGAAAATCTGCGAAAGTTTGCAAATTGACAAAATTGGCGTAATTCCCATGCTGCAAATTGACAAAATACTGCAAATTGACAAAATGTACCTACAAACACTGCGACAA
>CAZRFO010000008.1:0-7732 GCA_964599515.1 uncultured Eggerthellaceae bacterium
AAGCACGCCACGAGCATTGCCAGCCTTTCCAATCATTCTACCAAGCACAGGACTTAAGAACAAACCAATAATAGACATTGCTGTTGTTGCGCCACCAGCTTGAGTAGCAGAAAGGCCCATTACATTCAAAATATAAAGCGGCATGAAAAAGAATATTGCCATGGTTGAAATATTGAAACAGAAGTTTGAAATAGTAAAACACATGGTGTTTCTGTCTTTAAAAGCAGGCGCTGGGATAATTGCCTGTGCGCCTTTCTTTCTTATTATAATAACCATGAAAACAAGGCCAACAGCAGCTATGCCAAATACAACCCAACTTGCTACTGAACCAAATGGCAAATATGTTGTACCAGTAGAAAGTGCAACAACAAAACATCCAAGAAATACTACTGTTGCAATAGCACCGCTAGCATCAAATGACCCGCCGCCGCTGGCCATTTCTTTAGCTTGCTCTTTTGTAGCCTTTACACCTAAAAGCGCAATTGCTCCGCCAATTACCATGATGACCCAAATAATGTGGCACACAATACGCCAGCCTGCAACGTCCATAATAAAGCCGCACAAAACAGGACCAACAAGACTACCAAACATCATGATTGAACCACAAAAGCCAAGATATGTTCCTGCCTTCTTTGCATCATACATATCTCTGATAATTGAATATCCAATTACAAAAATGCCTGCGCTTACAAAACCCCACATCAACGCCGAAACAATCAGCAAGCCCATATTTGGCGTAATAGCACGCAGGAAAAGACCTACAGCGCCAATAAAGATTGACCCAGAGAATAAATAACGCTTAAGGTGTGGTGCTCTTGCGCCAATATAGCCCCATAAAGGCATAGCTAAAATTCCAACTACTCCGCCCATTGTTGAAGCTAGCGAATAATAATCAAGGCCTCCAAGTTCAGCAGCAGCAATTGGCAACAATGTAGACTGACTTGTTGACTGAATAAGTGAACCAAACACAGCCAAAAATACACCAATAAGGGTCATCAGTTTTTTTGCGTTAGGCGCATCTGAAAACGGGTTGGTTTTTTCTTCCACTTTAATATCTTCCGCCATAAAACCCTCCTTTGATCCCAATTAATACGTTGCAATATGCACAAATAAAACGAAACAGTCACTTACTCATTAACAACGTTTTAGTTGCACATTTGGCCACCATCAATAAGAAAATGCTGTCCTGTAACCCAAGAAGATGCATCTGCTGCCAAATACAGCGCTGTGTAACCAATATCTTCAGGTGTTCCAAAACGGCCTAGCGGGATTTGTTGCAAAAACATTGGCGAATAGTTTTCGTTGCCAAACGCACCATGCGTCATGTCTGTGTCAATAAAGCCAGGATAAATAGTGTTGATGCGAACATTTTCTGCAGCAAAAGTTTTTCCAAAATGTGTAGTCATAGAGCGAAGCGCGCCCTTAGTAGCAGAATAAGAAGCGCTGCCAGAGCCAGTGTAAGCACCAAGAGAAGAAATGACTATGATTGAACCAACGCCGCCTTTTGCACATTCAGAATGACCATATTTCATCATCCAGAAGCTTCCGTCAAGGTTAACATTTTGCATGACGCGCCAGTTATCACTGTCAAAATCATCGTCATAACTACGGTTAGACTTGCCAGACATACCGGCAGATAAAACCATGATATCCATTCTACCGAATGCCTCTATGCACTTTTCAACTGCAAGTTTGCAGTCTTCTTCAGCAGACACATCACATGCATAATATGCAGCAACACCGCCCGCTTCTTCAATTTCTGCAACGCGTTTTGCAAGAGCTTCTTCTCTGCGTGCAACCAAAAATACTTTGGCTCCAGCTTCAGCCAAAAGTTTTGCAGACGCACTACCTATTCCATAAGAACTTGCACCAGTAATAAATGCTACTCTGCCTGTTAAATCGAACGCCTTTGATATCCCTTTCATTTTAACCTCCTTAAAAAATTTTGGTTTGTTACATATGTTTGAATCTAAGTAGAAACCCACTTAGAACCCAAAGCCATGTTCAAATCTAAATCCTGAATTCAAATTTGCTTTCCAGCAAACTTTAGATTTTCAGCATAAGATTGACGCCGCCCAAGAATTAAGGCTCGGGCGGCTTTCAACTAAATAACGCTAAGCGAGTGCAATATCTGCAAGACCCTGGTCTTTATCTTTTGTGGAAACATCTAGAGAAACGCGTTTGCCGTCTTTTTCAATGACCAGCGTCCAGTCAGCCTCTGGTAAACCGCGAAGCCAGAAATCGCCCCAAATATCGGTTTCTGTAGTGAATGTGCCTGCTTCGCCAGACGCAGTTACTTTTGCGCCTATAACAACTTCTTTTTTCTCTGGACAATATACTGTTGCCGCGATGAATTTCTTTGGCAAGCCCTTGTACCAAACACGAGCGTTTTCCCAACCTGGCAGTGCTTCTGCGCCTTCAAGGTCAAGCTCTTCTATTTCGCCAAATTGAATAGCGTCCACATGGCAGTTATCTGCGCATCTAGGTGTGCGAATTGGTGACTCTGGGTCATCAATCAAGTGCGCACAGCCAGTACAAGCCTGTGGAATTTGCAGCTCTTCATTCCAGTACACGCCTTCAAATTTGTCTGCAATGTCTTTTCTGCCTTTTGCCTTTGCGGGGTCAATAACAATAAGTCCATCTTCCCTGTCCATGCAAACTTCTGGAGCGTATTTGCGAATTGCTTCGTTCTGACCACCCAAAACTGGAACATAAGAAACCTTCACGTGCGTATTTGCGCCGCGCTCGTACTGGTTAACCTTGCACCAAAATTGTCCAATTTCGGGCTGTGCCTCTGCATATGGCGGCCACGCTTGTTCGCAGTGCTCGTCTTTGCAACCAATCTGGCAATCGTAGCAGCCAACGCATTTTGTTACATCAATAAGAAATGCCTTCATTGCTTGTTCCTCCTTACGTGTTTACTCGACAACCCAAGAGTTGTAGTTAATACCAATAGCAGGGTCATAATCGCGAGCGAATGCTTCTGGATATGCAGCCTTCCAGCCTTCGTATTCTTCATCGCTTACCTTTTGTGCCTCTACAAGATACCCAGTAACTGCAAAGCCCTTGCAATGCTTTGAAACCTGTCGTTCTGGGCTAATGAGGTTGATTGCGCCACCGCGGTCTAGATGTGGCGCTATAGGATCAACACGGGACCCCTTATGAATAAACACGGCACCTGGAACAACGCGCTCGGAAATGCGTGCACCATATAAAATTGTGCCTCGGTCATTGAATACTTTAACAATGTCGCCATCTTTGATGCCACGTGCACTAGCAACGCTTGGATGCATCCATACAGGTTCGTAGGAATAGCCATCCTTGCCCTTAACCTTGCATGTTTCAATCTCTCGGAACCATTTGATGTCGTCACCTTGTACATGTACGCGCCACTTTGCAGGTGCAGCAGTTACAAGCAGAGGGTAATCCTTGCAGCGCTCACCCCATAGCGTTTCATCGTGTGTCCAACCATCTTCTACACTACCGCCAACAACCCATTTGGCCATAGGCTGGCGTTCTTTGTCATCTGGGAACGCATCGGCAAGTGCTTGTGACCAGAATTCAATCTTACCTGTAGGAGTATCAAGCGGGTAATTTTCTGGGTCGTAGTAAAACCCTGACATGCCAGCAGGAATGTCTTTTATACTTGGATCTTGCTTTGGGAAATAAAAACCACGCTTTTTGAATTCTTCCCATGAAATTTCTTCTGGTAAGCGCGAGTTTTCAAATCCAAACTGCAGCCATTCTTGCTCGTTCATGCCCATGTCAATTTGCTCACGTGTACCAAAACGCTCTGCCAACTTTAATGCAATTTCGTAGTCGGAATAAGATTCGCCAACACGGTCACAAGCAGCAGGTGTATATGCAGCAAAGCGGCGCTGAACCATCTGAGATGCACCCATTGTGTCGTTGTCTTCCAAACATGAAGTTACAGGCAAAACAAGGTCTGCGAACAGCGAGTCGTTTTCAAGCCACTGATGATTGGTGACAAAAAACTCAACTTCATTTGTGCGAATAGCGTCCTGATATGCAAATCCACCATCCCAGCAGTTCATATTGCACGGCTTTTCAGACCACAGCATATGTACTTTGTTTATGCGAGGTTCTTCTGTTGGAGGCTCAAGTCCCATACGTGCAGCCATAGCCTGTTGCATTGCAAGGGCAGCTTTAGGGTCTGCAGGGTAATTGAATTCCTGGAATTGCTCGGATGTTTCAACATAAACAATTGCAGGAGAACCCCACCATTTAATTTTGCCTTCATTTAAAGCTTCACGAACCATAGTACGTGGAATATTTGAGCAGTTTGGCATGAACATACGACATTTATTAATAGATGAAAATGGCGCAGTAATAGAACGAGCGATTGTCTCTTTGCCAATAAGTACGGCATTCATGTGAAGCTGTTGAATACCAGGCTTTCCAAGGCCTTGCATTGCAAGCAAATATGAAGTTGTACGGCCAGCTTCATGGCTATATGGGCCTTTCACAGAGCCGGAACTAAAGTGCGCAGAGCAAGATATCAAGTTTGCACGGTTTCTGGCATATGCTTTAATTGTCCACTCTGGCACACCACAACGCTCTGATGCCCATGCTGGTGTTTTAGGAATTCCATCTTCTTCGCCAAGAACATAAGCCTTAACTTTATCAAAATATACGGTATGTGTTTCTATGTAATCTTTGTCGTATAGACCTTCTGTAATCCATACATACATAACGCCAAAATTAAGAGCCGAGTCCGTATTAGGAAGAACCGGAATCCATTTCATGTCGGCATGACATACAGTTGTATAGTTGCAGAATGGGTCAATAGAAACAATTTTCTTGCCAATTCTTTCCCAGTATTTCAAAACTTTAGACAACGCAAGAGCGCTATAGTTTTGCGTCAATTCCCAGTCGCCAGCGTCAAAGCAAATAAGTTCTGTGTTTTCTGTAACATCTTGCATTACATTCCATGCGTTGTATCCAGTCTGTGGCGCGGCAAGCATGCCAAGACCTTTATTTGCTCCAGAGCCCCACACATGCTTAGAGCCCCAATACCATCCTTCAACAGAGTCTGGCGTACGAACTTCACGGGTATATCCACCAATTGTGTTCATGAATGTGGAGTGCATGCCGCCGCCTGAGTGCAAATCCTTAGATTCGCGGTGACCGTCTTCGCCAATAGTTAGCACAGAATATGGTCCGTACTGTTCAATGATGCGGCGAATTTCAGACTCCATAATGTCAAGAGCTTCGTCCCAGCTAATGCGAACAAACTTTGACCTACCACGATTAGCGGCGTTAATCTTATCTGGATCACCACCTGGCTCCCAGTCGATGCGCTTTAGGGGGTAACGCACGCGGTTTTTTGAATACACGCGGTTTTTGTAGGCAAGTGCAAAATAGTTTGGACATGTCTTAAGGTCTGGCTCAAAAATTTCATCACCAACCTTGATTGTCCACTTTGAAGGCTCAAGTTCCTCTGGAGTGTATGTGTCTGTTAAATGATGAGGACGAATGCGAATGATTTTCCCGTCTTTTGTATCAACCGCCGTCAGTTCACCACCAGTACCGCCACTCGCAATACTTTGTAACGTTGTTGTTACGCCCATGCTTTCTCTCCTCTCCTTTTTGAAATGCTTTTTCCCAAAGATTGTTTCTATTTAGAAAAAACCGTCCGGCGTTCCTTGCACTCACAAGGAATAAAACGCATTTTAGGAAGGGCAATTGGGCTACGTAATCCCCAGGTAGTCCAAAACAAAAGTGCCAACTGGGCCAAAGTGCCAACTGGGCCACTTACAAAGCAGTAATCAGGGTAATTTTGAGAAAGCGTGTGAAAAAGTATTAGCTTACAATTCCAGATCTGACAGCATATACCGCCAACTGAACACGATTATCTAGGCAAAGTTTTCGCATAATAGCACTTAACAACTTTTTTACTGTACCAGCACCAAGATACATTTCCTCGCCTATTTCTTCGTTAGATTTACCATCTGCCACAAGCCTAAGAAGTTGTATTTCGCGCTCTGTCAGATGTCCAGAATAAAGCAAATCTTTCTTGTTAGGCAAATCATCCGCTGCAACAGTAAGCCTTCGCAAACGGGTAAATTCTTCTGCAACAGAACAAGCCACAGAACTTGAAAGAGCCACGCCACCTTCCATCACTTGTCTAAGGTAATTGCGCAGCCGTCTTGCAGGCGTATCTTTGAGTATATACCCTTTCGCGCCAGCCCAAACAGCTTCAAATACAAAGTCGTCATCTATTTCAACTGTAAGCATGACAATAACCGTATTGGGCAATTTTTGCAGAATTAGCTCGGCTGCTTCTACGCCATTCATCACTGGCATTTGAACGTCCATCAAAACCAAATCTGGCTTCTGAAGTTCGCAAACCTTTATCGCTTCTTTTCCATTGGCCGCTTCTCCAACAATTTCAAATTCTGGCCAATGATTCATCAAGCTTCTAATTCCTTCACGGCAAAGAATTTGGTCGTCAACTAACACAACGCGAAATATATTTTCTTCCATGTGTTACCCCACTAACCAAGCCTTGGAACATCAACATATATCGATGTTCCTCTATAAGACGAAACCACAGATAGCTGCCCACGAACAGACTTTGCTCTTTCCTTCATTATTTTAATTCCAAGACGCTCTGGAGCAACCTTTTCAATATCAAAACCGCATCCGTTGTCTTCTATTATCATCAAAACTCTTGCACCGTTGCTTCTTACAATAACTTGAACTTCACTTGCACCAGAATGTTTAAGCACGTTTGAAAGACATTCTTTTAATATACGAAGCATCTGAAGTGCTGTTAGATTAGATATGTTTAATTCGTCATTTACATCAATTGTGCTTTTGGTTTGTATGCCCCATTGTGTAGAAAATCTATCCAATTCCGCAACTATTTCTTTAGCAAAATTTATTTGGTCGTCCAACGGAGCCCTTAAAGAAAGCATTTCTCCGCGCAAAATTTTTGTGGCATTTCGCGAAGCTTCCCCTAAACGCTCAAGTTCTCTTCGCGTTGCTTCTATATCATTTTCATCGCAGCACATAAGCGCTGCGTCCGATTCCATAGATACAGTACTAAGCAACTGCGATATATTGTCGTGAATTTCATCGCTCAAGCGTCTGCGCTCAAGTAGAATTTGCAGTTCAAGGTCTTTTTTCTGTGCTTGAACACGCTGAATCAAAACCCCCATAACACGCCCAACACTTAAAAGAAATTTATCGTTTTCAGAAATAGAAATTTTGTTTTTATATGTAAGAGCCAAAGAACCAATAATTCCTGTTGGAGAAAAAAGAGGAATAACAATTCCCGAACGTATGTTAGATCCTTCAATATAATTTGGAATTTCGTCGCTGTGATGTGGATTTGCAAAATCAATAACAATTATTTTGCGCGTTTCAATCATCCAATTTGTGCGACCTGTTGAGACAAAAACAATACCGTTGCTCTTATCTTCAATTTCGACAGAAACATGTGACGCGCAGCGGACAAACTGTTTTTCTGTTGCATCAAGTAAATAGAGATAGACGCCATCTGCGTCTAAACATTCTGCCACAACGTCAACAACACGCTGATACAAGTCCTCTTCACTTGCAGCCCAAGCAAAGGCATCACACAGCGAAACTAACGTTTCATAAGGTTCATTTGTCATCATCGTTTCCCCCTAACGCCTGTTGACAAAATCTTAATGTCTTCTAATGTCTTCTAATGTCTAAGCCTAATTATACTAACAACAAAACG